>JBDHYK010000236.1:0-5356 GCA_039811305.1 Niabella sp. | reverse complement strand
GCATAACCCTGTTTCGCTGTGGTAAGAATTGTTAAAGGCCTTTTTTCCTTTGGAAGTAAGCGTAACAGCTCCATCCCGCTCATTCCCGGCATTTCTATGTCTAAAAATAAAATATCTATTGCCTTGGTTTCAATCAAATTCTTCGCCTCTACTGCGTCCGAACATTCGCCAACAATAGATAGTTTGCCGGTCTTATTCAGTAATTGGCGCAATGTTAGCACGGCCACTTTATTGTCGTCAACAATCAGACAGGTGGGAGCAGGCATGGTCGGTAAATTAAAATTTTAAAAATATAATTAGTAACCGATTATCCCTTTGAATCGTTTGATATTTGAACATGAGTTTTTCGTTTTTTTTAATAAGTTACCTCGGTTATACACGAAAATAACAAAAATTTTGTTTGTTTACCAATATAGTTTTAAACTAATTTGTAATCAATTTGATATTGACAACAAAAAAAAAGAAACAAATACAGTAGGAAATTACCGAATTTGTCCTCTAAAGGGTTGATTTTGTGTATTTTTTCACTTTGATTTTGATGAAGAACGGCTCAGCAGAAACGCAAAACTTATTTTATCAATATCTGGGATATAGGCATTATTATTAAAAAAGCGAACCTTGTTTTGTCCCTTTTGCAAAAATACCGGAATCGAAATCGTAGCAGTTTTATCCGGGCCTCCAGAATTAAGTGCTTTTATAGCTTGAGGTTTTTCATCATTTGTTTTAATGTGAAGCGTTTTGTCTTCGGAGCATAAATAGGTAATATTCATGCTATACCTGCCAGAAGCTGGGGCAATGATGTCTCTGAATTCCATCCAGTTATCTAAGTTATTTCCTACACGGGCAGCTTTAGCCAGTCCTGAGCAGCTGCTATCTCTTTCAGCTCTTGCCTGATCGGGGATAGCCCGGGAGTATTTTAAGTGATTAAAATTGTTCAGAAAAGCAGTTTCTCCTTCAAAAATCTCTTTTAATTTGTTTTTCCCCTTTATTTTTAATGCAACCACACCATGGGCGGGTACCTCGGTGGTATAAGAATCTGTAAGCTGACCTAGGTCCGCTTTGCGCCATAAATCCCTTAGGGTAGCGGGACCGTATAAATTAATGTCGTTTAAGCTGAACGTAATGGTTTGCGGTTGGTTGTTTCTGTTGAAGAGTACTACGGCTCGTTCGTTGCTTTGTTTTCCGTTCAGCGCTTTTGCAAATACCTGCAGCCCTTTTCCATTATCTCTAACCAATTGGGCTTGCAGGCCCGTAGTATCCTGGTTCAAAGCAATGATTTCTTCGTTTGTAATGATAGAGAGGGTGTAATCGTTTATCTGTGTTAGGTCGTTCCCTAATAGTAATGGAGAAGATAGTATTGCCCAAAGGGTAAAATGTGCCTTATCTTCGTCTGCGGTAAATCCCCGCCCTACCTGAAGCATATCCATATCATTGTAGTGCCCGGCGCTGGCGTATGCAGCTAAGAATGTATTTTTATCAAGGGCCTCAATAACGCTGGACCATCTTAAGAATAAATCGTGCGAAATACGCCAGGAGTTAGCCACCGGAAGCACCCAGGTACCCGGAAACTCCCACCTGCAAACATTGTACTGAATGTCTTTTCTGCCTGTAGCAATAATGGCATTTTTAATTGCAGTATAGCGTTCCTGCTCGTCCAAAGCCTGCTTTTGTCCGCCACAATAATCCACTTTAATGTAGTCAAATCCCCAGGTTTTAAAAAACAGGTTGGCGTCTTTTTGGTCGCGGGTGTACATGCCGGCGTTGATTCCGCCTTTTTGTGCATCCCAAATAGAACCGCAGGTATTACTTCCTGCTTCAGAATAGATTCCGGCTTTTAAACCTTTGCTATGAATATAATCGGCCATGTCTTTCATCCCTTTAGGAAATTTTACCCTGTCGGTTATCAGGTTCCCTAAATCGTCTCGCCCCGCAAAAAAACCATCGTCAATATTGAAATATCGGTATCCTGCTTTTTGCAGGCCTGTTTTTACCATGCCATCTACCTGTGCTTTTAAAATGGTTTCAGAAATATTGGCTCTAAAATTGTTCCAACTGGCCCATCCCATCAGGGGTGTGTTTTTGCCTACGATAATATAAGGCTTTTCACTGGCACAAGCAGGTTCCGTTGCCCATTGGATATTTAGTAAGCCAAACACAATGATCGCGGTGAGCACATACGACCATTTCTTGTACATTTTCAGCGTTTTAGTTCGGAATAAGGAGATGCGGGTCATGGCGTCATTTTTCACAAACTTAGTCTATTTCAATAGGTTGGTACAAAGATAATTCTTTGGCTTTCTTTGCAGGAAAAGACCCGCTTTTAGCAAATATTGAGATTGAGACAGGGGCTGAACGCTTTGCCTGATTGCAAAAAATGAGTAATTTGATGCATAAGGTAATCACAATCAGCCAATTACATTTTCTACTTCCGTTGGGATGCAATAAATAGATCTTACAAGTTGCCGGGCTGCTACGATAATCGCCTTTGAGGCTTGTATTTGCCCACGCCCATTAAAAAAGCCGCCCCCAAAAATGGAGGCAGCCTTATTAATAAACCTTCAAAACTCTACTACTTTTTTACCCTTTCTACCTTTGAATAGGTTTTTGCACCATCTTTATCTACCTGAACAACGCGAACGTATAGATTCCCCTCAGTAGAACTTAAATTTTGATCTGCTTTTTTACAACCTACGTACAAAAAGCTCATACCAGCGATTAGCGCCAGACCAAAAAGGAACTTCCTGTTGCGTTTGAAGCCAAGACCCAAACCACCCAGAGCCAGTAAACTGAACCCTAAGATAGCAGTTGCTGAGCCAAGATCTTTGCTGAAAGTGTAGTTGATTACAGAAGACGAATTACCGTCTTTAGCCTGGCTGGTCAGTTCGCCAATTTTGGTAAAACTGATGCCATCTTTTGAGGCTTCTATTTCAAAACGACTGTTATTAGATTCTTTCAAAGTAGCGAAATCAATTACCAGATTGCCATTGATGATTTTGGCAGAAATAGAACCAAAATTTACAGAGAGAGGCTGATCTGTCATACCAATATTTACCGGGGCATCCGTTCTGTTTTGGAAATCAGTTAGCGTAATGATACCGGTACGGTTTCCAGGTTCAGCGGTTCCATCAATATTCGTTCCTGTAAAGTTATAGCTATTGGCAGGCGCATCAGCAGCCGATAAAGAGCTACCCTCTGTTTTTTTGCTATTGGTTACAATAATTTTGTAATCACCGGTCACAGGATTAGTGGCGGATAACACATAATTGCCATAATTATCTACCTGTACCGATTGTACTACATTGCCACTTGGATCTACCAGGTTCACCCATACGCTACCTCCATTATTGGTATTGGCTTCGGTTCCATCTTTTACAGCGTTTCCGTTGTCATCTTTCCAAATAGAGCCGGTTACCGATTTACAATTGCCTACGTTAAAAACTGCTGTGTCGGGTGTACAAGCATCAATACCAGTATATTTCACTTTAACGGTACCTGCACCAGTAAATGTAATTTGAGTTCCGTTAAGGGTAGGCGTGCCTGTACCGCCAGTTGCTATGGCAAAAGTACCATTAGCCGGTTGGCCAACCAAGGTAATGGTAGAACCGGCGCAAAAGGTTTGGCTTACATCGTTACGGATGGTAGCTGTGGTAATAGCTCCGGCTATTTGCATGGGCGCTGTAGTGAAGCTGAAGGAGTCTTCTGGTTTTTCCTCATCGCTGCCATTGCCCATACTTCCATGAATCCTGTGTCCCACATAACCAAAGTTCTTTTCACATTTGCGCAAGATCATAGTAGTGTGCCCACCCGATTCTACTTTAATAATATTTGCATTGCTGCCCGTAGTAAAATTAGAAGGAGCTCCGGGGTTTACTGGGGTGCCTTGGGTAAAGCTTGACTGCACCCCTCTGCCTAAATGACTGCCACTTTCATGGCCCCAGTTCCAAAGCTCGCCAGTTCCTGATTTTATTACATTAATGAAGTAGTAGGTATTATCATGTTCTTGTGGAGATATCCACTCTATATCATTCATCACATCAGTGCTAACATTACTATATAAAGGTTGTCTCCAACCAGCATAGTAGGTAGTATTAAATTGGCCCAATTGACGATAAGTGTTGTCGCCAACAGCCCATAAATGCCCATTGTTATACAGTACATAGTAGGTAGCCTGCCCCGTGTTACCAGTTGCTCCTATCATGGATATGCTGCCGGTCTCTGTCGAGGGTTTTGTCATAGAGGTGGCATATTTATTGGAAATGTTTGAGCCCCTGCCTGCCATGTTTTCATGCCCCAGGTCCAAAGGTTACCGCTTTCATCCAGCGCTATCAGTGCAGACGGGCAGCCGCGTACAGCCACTATGCCGGTAAGGTTAGGATGTGTCGGGGCACTTGTTTTCACCTGTGCCCAATCCGTACCGGCTCCGTTATCACCGCGCATATCATTATTTTGGGTTTTTACCCATACGGTTTTGTCTGTAGTGGTTATTACCAGGGTTTGATAGGTAGCAAATAGCATGGCCACTTTGGAAGCAGAAACCCCTGATGGCAAAGCTATGAAGTTGAAACTTTTACCGGCGGATGGGATTACGGTATTATTATCGCCCCAGGCCCATAATTTATCATCGCTGGTAAGTAAGATGTGCTGGATAAAATCTTTACCATAACTCCCGGCTGTTGCCATTAAGGGTGTACCGGTTAACGTAGGGAAGCTGGTGGTGTTAATAATGGTGGGCGTTAAAAAACTGCCGGTACCATCGGGTGTAGTTTTTTCGCCCCAGATTCTAAAATTGCCGTCCACATCCTTGGCTAAAGAGGAGTGGAAGGTGGATACCATGTTGTCATAATCAACTTGTGCCTGTGCAGTGTGCACGGCTACCATGCCCGCAACTAAGGGGGCTATGGATAAGATTAGTTTTTTCATTTCGAAAATTTTTGTTTTAAGCTTTAAAGGTGAACAATGAGTTCTAAAATATTTCTGAATTGTATCTTCATTTTCTTTTTAAACATCATAGATCCGTACTTCCTTTTTCAAGAAAAATGTTACCAGATGATTGATTGTTTTGCAGATTTTTTGGGATGAATCGAGTTCTCCATGCTTAGTTTTAAAGCGGTTAGCTGCAAAACCATAAAAAGGTATTGTATCAATTTATGTCAATGGATTAATTGGTGCTAAAACATTGAATTTCTTGGTTCAAATCAAGTTTTTGAGGCAATCGGTAAATTCAATGCACATTTGACAAATAGTTTAGAAAAATGATGCTATGACACCAGTGCTGGTAACTCTTTTTTATTTTACTGAGGCAGGTTTTGTTTGCTTTGCTGTATTCTTTTTATTCCATAACTTTAGCAGGTTGAAG
>JBDHYK010000235.1:0-5391 GCA_039811305.1 Niabella sp. | reverse complement strand
CTACCTGTATGTCGGTGCCGGTGTCATCTAGTGTTGGCTACTGCTATGACATGCCAGGAGGTTCCGGCGGCTTTCCACCTTATCTCTTGACATGGACAGAAGGAGGAGGCGGGGGAGGGGGGCCTCTGCCCGAGCCGCCAAATGATATTCTACCAGAAAGTGAAGCTTGTGAGCCTATGAGCAGTGAGATGATTGCTGAGGATATGAACTTTGAGAATGAAATTAACAAACCAATATATCCAAAGCAAGCACTGCCAAGCTGGGCAAAAGTATTAGAAGGCTACCCTAAGATTAAGTACAGTGACGGAAGTTACGGCGAACTGTCCGCAGCGGAGGTATATAAACAGATAGGGGGTGCATTAGGAGATATGGCAAAAAATAATCCAGTTGCTTTTAATGATGCTTGTGCAGCCAGGTTGTCCATGGCGCTTTTAAATGCAGGAATTAACATTCCTGGAATTGAAGGATATACTTACAAAGGAGCCAACGGAAAATATTATTTTGTATCTGCTGAAAAATTTTATGATTTTATAACACAGACTTTTGAGGGGAATTGTTTCACAATGTATGGATATGGGAGTTCTATTTCCCCAGCAGCATTTCAATCATTTACAAATAGTAAACATGGCCTGTTTATATTGAAGCCTTCTTATCCTAAATTATTTGAGGCTACCGGGCATAGCACTTTATATACAGGCACCAGGTGCATTGGGGGCAATCAGGGGTGCCATTTTTCCGCAAAGGGCGGGGTTGATAGGATTGTATTTGTTAGATTATTCTAAAATCATACCACGATGAAAAGTATCTTTTTTTCATTATTGTTGATGATTGCTCTTTTTATTACGGGTTGTTTTTCAAAACCTGTGGGCTATATTGATAAAAACGAGATATACCTGAATTATATTTTTTATGAATCTTTACGGATTGCTTATAATAATGATACCGTATTTTTAAGCGATGCAACACCCGGGGTGTATATGGATTTATCGGGGTTCACAATATTAGAGGACCTGGGTGATTTTTTAAAAAACGAAGCCAAAAGGAGAGCCAATGCAATCGAGCCAGTTGAAAAAGAAGATTATAACGGGAAAAAGGCAACGTTTTTTAGACTTCTGGAAAATTACAACGACAAGGAGCTCTCAAAAAAAATATTGAAAGAAATACGCGATATTAGAAGAAAAAGGGGGTACTGAATAAAGTTCTGAGAAGATACAATAATTATCGCTACCGGGCGTAGCACTTTATATACAGGCACCAGGTGCATTGGGGGCAATCAGGGGTGCCATTTTTCCGCAAAGGGTGGGGTTGATAGGATTGTATTTGTAAGACTTCAATAAATATAATATGAACAGGAAACAACAGGTGATTTTTTATTTATTGCTATTTATTACGCTGTTAGGAATGGGATGCAGAAGTAAAAATGTGATTTCAAAAGAGAAAGAAGAACAAAAAGCTATTTATATAAATGAGTTTAGACTGGACTACTTGCGAGCATTATTGAAGAAAGCATATAATAATTCTGATGCCATCCAGGAAATATTAGCACAAGATCAAAGTGGATTTGCGGAACCGGTTTTAACGGAAGATGACTATGTTTTAATTGATAGTTTAACAGCATTGGACAACGAAAAAATGAAAATCGATTCCATAGAGGGCGTTAATAGGGCCGAGGGGGCGCAAGGCAAACTGCCACTGGAAAATATCCTTAACAAATTCTATAGTGGTTTTATTGACAGTTTTGCTATACAACGATACGAAATACAAAAAGATCAATCGTCTATGCCCTTACAGTAGGTATTGAGTTTGAAGTGTCGCAACATCGTTAATGGGTACAACTTTGAGCTTTCTAAAGGATTATGTGGAAAATGCTGCCAAAGGAAATGGCACCTGGGGATCGGCTACACACGACTGGATGGTGCATCATATAGACGAGATGGCTGTTTCATTAAAAGAGTTTGTTTCCAAGTATTATCCTGAAAATGCGGCGAATGTTTTAAACAGTAGTGATCCACTAGAGCCCTACAGGGCATTGATGTTTATGGGATTACAGACTTCTCAGTTTTTTGCGGAGAAAGTGGATTTACAAAGAAATTCGAACTTTGAAAAATACCAAGGAACTTTAGGTAGATTTAATAGGAATTGTCCTCAATAATTGACAGCATGAGATATATATTATTTTTTTGTTATCCCCTTTTTTTGGAAATTCTCAACAAAGCGTTGATTCTTTGTTTGTGAAAATCCCCTGTTATAGTGAAGGCTCAAAAATGATATATAAGTTCAGCCATTATTGGGACTCTATACAAGGATACAAGAGTTTTACATTATTATTCAGCCATACGATTACTCCAAAAAGCCTAAATGATAAAGCTGCATTTGTTTTTGAAGCCTTTTCATTTGGTGAGGCAAAAGATTCATCTTGTTTTTCTAAGGACAAAATTTTTACTCCCGAAATGATCATGGACAGCCTGTCAAAATACCGGTTTGATTACGAGCGTAGGAACAGAGGAAAATTTTACGTAATTATAAAAGGCCAGGGACCGATTTGGTATCTTCATAAGGCGGAACTAACATACCTATGGACACCGGATGAGATGGAGAATGAAGGCAAAAAAGTGAAATCAAAAACGATTCCTTAAACACGGGCAGGTAATCCCCAATTTTTTTCAATTGCCAAACAATGAAAAAACTTGCTCCCATTTTTACCCGCTTTTTTGTGGATTTTATTAATTTTTGTATCTTGTAACAAGGAACAGGTCGGTACTTTGCAGCAGGCAGATATAACGGCGCTGCGGGGCTGGCTGCACGCCAATGGCGGCTCCTATAAAAATGAAACGATCATGGTACAGACTACTGGAAAACCTGTTTATGGCAAATTGGACTGGGACGCCAGCCGCCAATACCCGTGGCAGGGCAATACCTATATAGATGTACCTTTTGTGTTTGAACAGGGCAACCGCTACCTGACAGCGCAGCAGGCCGCGCCCACTACATTTAACTTAGTGGTACGAAAAACCGCCATCAACCAATTTGAAGGCGCCATCAGAACCACCACCTACACCCGGGGCGAAGCAGAAAACCTATCAAAAGGCCATAGGGAAGCAGGGCTTGTAGTACAGTCTTACCAGTGGCTCAACGGGCAGGATGCCAATATTTGGATGGTGCAGGAAAATGAAAGGCAGCCCCGCGCGGGCAAAAGGCTTCAACTGAGTGCTACGGAGATAGCCGCCCTGCGGGCAGAGGCAGAGAACCGGGGCAGCGATTCTGCTGCCGGTACGCTTGCCCGATCGGTATTGCAGCAGCAGGTTTGTGATGTAATGGTATATACCAGCTACCGTACGGTCTGCTGGTACCCAACAGCTTCGGACGAAGCGGCCATGAACGCTACCTGTATGTCGGTACCAGTGTTGTTTAGCGTAGAGTATTGTTATAACACCCCAATAGATGGCACTAAGGGTTTTCCGCCGGATCCAATAGGGCCTGGCGTAGGTGGCGGGGAGAACACATTGAATAACGATGGGCTCACATACGAGCAACTATCCGAACTCCAACAATTAGAAAATGAGAATTATAAAAGAAGCATGACAAAAGAAGAATTGGAAATATATGAGAAAATGCCCTCTTTAAATAAATTAGACTATTTAAGAAACGCAAACTTTGCCCTGAAAAATGCGCAAGAAATATTCCCAACTTTTTCACAACATAATGATAAAGCTGACGCTTATCGCCATGCCCTGTTTAGCTTGTTAAACGTAAGAACACTTGGCTTTGATTTGGCAAGACAATTGGGAGATGCACATGAGCTGGCGCCTAATCAACCTGAACTCGAAAGACAAATGGATTTATTTAACAATAATATAGGACGAAATGCCCACGAGTCAAGCATCTCTTTACCAATGCGAGCTCTTGAACTGATATATTCTGGAAAATTAGTTTACATAAGGAATGGAGGGCTTGTGCCAACAAACGAATAAACATTCAATGATAAATTTTCAAATAATGAGAAAAGCCATTTATTGTGCTCTTTTTATGCTTCTATTTTCTTGTAGATATAATTTGAAAGTGCCGGAAATAGATATCAATACCGAGATAACGGCCTATCAAAAAAATATAGGAAAGGGTACGGATACTGCAACAATTGATCTGGGACGTAAATTGTCCCTGGATAAATGGAATTATCTTTTGATTGTTCACCCTTATGCTCAAGAAAAAGATATTGAGCAGTTGCATTTGAAACCATACCAGAGTATCAAAAACGAAATCGAGAATATCGGATCGTCTGATTTTTATTATTTATTTATTTTTTTAAGCGATAAAAATATAGTGGCTTATAGTAAAGTCCGGTCAAGTTTAGTCTATCCGTTTCCATCAACACACCCGGGTTCTTTTAATTTGATCAAAAAAAATGAAATAAGTTCAATATTTTCGTAACGATACGCAAAATGTACATTTCAAATATTTAAAAATAAAAAACAGGGCCTGTTTATATTGAAGCCTTCTTATCCTAAATTATTTGAGGCTACCGGGCATAGCACTTTATATACAGGCACCAGGTGCATTGGGGGCAATCAGGGGTGTCATTTTTCCGCAAAGGGCGGGGTTGATAAGATTGTATTTGTAAGATTATTCCAAAAACCACCACGATGAAAAGTATCTTTTTTTCATTATTGTTGATGATTGCTCTTTTTATTACGGGTTGTTTTTCAAAACCTGTGGGCTATATTGATAAAAACGAGATATACCTGAATTATATTTTTTATGAATCTTTACGGATTGCTTATAATAATGATACCGTATTTTTAAGCGATGCAACACCCGGGGTGTATATGGATTTATCGGGGTTCACAATATTAGAGGACCTGGGTGATTTTTTAAAAAACGAAGCCAAAAGGAGAGTCGGTACCATAGAACCGATAGAGATTTGGGATTACCAAGGTAAAAAAGCTACGTTCAAAGAGTTATTGGGTCTGTATAATGACAAAAAGCTCTCAAAAAAAATAGTAAAAGAAATCAATGAGATTAGAAGAAAAAGGGGGTACTGAATAAAAATGCTGGTAAACCTGGCAGTAACTAAAAAAATTTTTTGCAATTCGATTGAGAGTTTTAACAAAGTTAAAACTCTCAATCGCTTAAAAATGAAAAAACTTACCTACAGTTTACCCGCTTTTTTGTGTATTTTAGTGGTTATTGTATCTTGTAGTAGGGAACAGGCAAGTATATTGCAGAAAGCGGATATCCAAGCTGTACGCAGTTGGCTCCATAATAACGGCGGTTCCTATAAAAATGAAACGATCATGGTACAGGCTACTGGAAAACCTGTTTATGGTAAATTGGACTGGGACGCCAGCCGCCAATACCTGTGGCAGGGCAATACCTATATAGATGTACCTTTTG
>JBDHYK010000234.1:0-5399 GCA_039811305.1 Niabella sp. | reverse complement strand
TCTTCCATTGCCAGAGTGCCATGCGCGTAAGCGGCACCGGCTCTCATTTCGGCTGCCACCCAAATGGCTTCCATAATTTCTTCTTTGGTAGCCCCTTTTCGAAGTGCTAAAGGGGTATGAGCACGAATGCAATAGGGACATTGCGTAACATGAGCTACTGCAATCGCTATCAATTGTTTTGTTTTTTCGTCTAATGCGCCGGGTTCATACACGGTTCGGCTAAAGTTGCGCCAGGCCTCAATGTTTTTGGGTGCCAGCGCTGCTTTTTTCTCTGCAAGATCCTTTGTAGTCTTTGGATACATTTCGTTATTTTCCATACACTTTCTTCCGTTTGTTACAGCTATTTAACAATAAGAAATAGCAAATGTTAGTCGCTTTTGAAAAAAAATGCACTGAATATCTGAAATTTACAATTGAATGACGTTATTTCTTCTTTAGGAAACTTAATTCTAATTCAATTACAGTGCTATTTCAATAGTTCAAAAAAGGGTATCCTTTTCGCATGGAAATTAGTCAACTCATTTCCTATTGCGCGTACCCGTTGGGGTACCGAAACAAAATAGGCATATTTTGTCTTTTTTTAGATAATTGTATGCTTCAATGGGATACGCCATTACAGTTTGTAAAGCGGATTGCAAACCACAGGTTCTAAAAAGTAGTTTCAATATGCGACCGGGGTTCATCTCTGTCTTCGGGTTCTATATACTCTAATATGAAATTGTTTTTCCCTTCCCCAATCATTATTTTTATAAAGTTTTGTTGCACCAGTTCTAAAATTGAAAGGAACACAAATATTGCCTGAACCCGGTTTTCGGAACCCTCAAAAAGTTTTTCAAAAGACAGGTTTTTTTCTCTTGCTGCCAATGCTACCACAAATTCGCGGCTCGATTCCATGGTATAGTTATAGCGAATTACCGTGTGCACCGGTTTGTTTACTTTGTCGCTATACCGAAGCATGACTCTTTCAAATGCCTTCATCAATCTAAAAAGCGTGATGGCGTGAATTTCGGTGCCTTCGCCAGCTTCTTCTCCCACCCGAGATAATTCTTTTTGAATATTACCCCTTTTAATCATCAGCATTCGCAGGGCTTCCATTTCGGCCATTTGGGCTGATGCCTCTTTAAATTTTTTATATTCCAGAATTTTACTCACCAATTCCTCTCGAGGATCCACCTCATGACCCTGAGCATCCAATTCTTTGCGCGGAATCAGCATTTTTGCTTTTATACGCATCAATGTGGAGACAAATAATATAAATTCACTTGAAAGCTCGATATTCAGAGACTCCTGTGTTCGGATATAATCTAAAAAATCGTTGGTAATCTTCGTAATCGGGATGTTATAGATATCCAGTTCATCCCGTTCAATGAAGAACAGCAACAAGTCAAAAGGCCCTTCAAACTGCGATAACTTAATTTGGTATGTGGGTTGGCTCACCTGCTAACTTTAAAGTTGAAAAAATAGTAAAGCCCGCTATGCAGCCGGGCTTTACAAACCTACAAAAATCTTTGCGTACCACGGCAGGTCGTCGGCAGTGCAGACTGTATTTAAAGCATCCGATACGATAGGGGTCTTGGGCTCCATCTGCTTGCAGAGACTGGAGCGGAGAACCCACGCTAAAACACCCAAAATTCCAATAGATAGACTGCTTTTTACGAATACTTTTTAAAAATCTCATTCAGCCGCCTGCTGCCAGCTATGCTAAACAACTGCCTATTTTTTCAGACTGTCTCTAATCTCCATTAACAACTGATCCGTACTGGAGGGTTCAGCCGGCGCTTCTTCTTTGCTTTTCTTCAATCTGTTAATGGCTTTAACCATCCAAAACACTACTAAGGCCAAAAGCATAAAGTTAATGGCAACAGTAATAAAGTTGCCATAAGCAAAAATGGCAGTATCGGCAATTTTTCGGGCTTCTTCTAATTTGGTTCCTGCTGGCACGTCGCCTTTGAGTACCATGTACAAACTACTAAAATCTGGACTACCAATTAAAGCACCCACAATGGGCATTATCAAATCGTCTATAACACTTGTAACGATTTTACCGAAAGCTCCGCCGATTATCACACCCACGGCCAAATCAATGGCATTACCTTTAACAGCAAATTCTTTAAATTCTTGTAACATTCCCATATAAATTATTTTTATTTGTGGCAAAAATAGGGTTGTATTTGAATTTTTAAAATTTAATTCCCCACAAATACCGGTTTGGGGCTATTTTTACGCCATATTAACAGCAGGGATCCCGAAGAATGCCTGTTTTTAAACGATTTAAAAAAGACTTTTGTTTCATGCTTCGAAATAAAATTGAATACCGACATCTGTTTTTTGACCTCGATCATACCCTTTGGGACTTTGATGCGAACGCAAAACTTACGCTGCAGGAATTGTACGAAACCGAAAAACTAAAAGAAGAAGGGGTTGAAGACTTTGAACTCTTTTATCATAACTATTTGAAACACAATCAGATGTTATGGGGACGGTATCGTAGGGGTTTAATACATCAGTCCGAATTGCGTGTGAAAAGAATGAGACTAACTCTTTTGGATTTTAAAATTGGCAACGACCCTTTGGCAGAAACGCTTAGTAAAAAGTTTTTGCAAATACTCCCCTCCCGAAATCTATTGCTTCCTTATGCCATGGAGATTTTGGACTATTTGAGAAACAAAAACTATATCCTGCATTTAATCACTAATGGGTTTGAAGAGGTGCAGCACCAAAAGATTCACAATTCAAAAATTCGACACTATTTTAATGTAGTGGTTACTTCAGAAGCATCTAACAGCCTGAAACCTCATAAAGCCATATTCGATTATGCATTAGATGCTGCTCGGGCCGATAAACCTGAGAGCATTATGCTGGGCGATGATTTAGACACCGATATCATTGGAGCCAGTGAAGCGGGTCTGGATCAGGTTTATATCAACCACAACAAAAAAACGCACGATTTCGCACCCACGTTCGAAGTTTTCGGCCTTAAAGAACTCGAAACAATTTTTTAACCCCCTCTGGTTTCCGAATATTGGGTTCGCCTGGTAATAAATTCTGTTTTTTAAGGGTTGATTTCGTTTTTTAGCAGCGTCGGCAAGTTTTGCAAAAAAACGCATCAGCCATTATATATTATATATAGAGTAATTTCTCTGACGCACCGGTATTATGAAGTTGTCAACAAATCAAGAACCTGGTTCACCCTATTCACTACTTCTTCTGTGCCCAATAGCCAGGCAATATCGAAAACATGCGGCCCAAATTTACCCCCTACCAACATGATGCGAAAGGGCATCATTACTTCCCCGGGTTTTAATTGCATAGAGGTTGCCAAATGTTTAAACCGTTCTTCCATGTTGGAAACATTGGTAAACTCCTCCGAAACCAAAATTTCTGTCCACTTCCGAAAAAAATCGGTTTTTGCACTACTCCATTTGGGTTGAATGGGAGACAGGTCACTATTTTCAGGTGTGGCAAAAAAATAAGAAGTCTGCTCATAAAAATCTGTCAGCAGGGTACAGCGGTCTTTTACCAGACTTATAACTGTTGCCAACAACGCATCGTTGCTTACATCCACTCCTTTACTTTGCAATACAGCTTTTACGTCGGGCAACAAACGATCTGTATTCAATTTTTTAATCCACTCGTGATTAAACCACTTGGCTTTTTCGTAATCAAACCTTGCACCGGCACTGTGTACTCGTTCTATTGAAAACTTCTCTATCAACTCCTGCATTGAAAAAATCTCCTGTTCGCTGCCATCGTTCCAGCCTAATAAAGCCAGAAAGTTGATAAAGGCTTCGGGCAAAAAGCCTTTTTCCTTAAATCCTTCGGTTGTGTCGCCAGTTATCGCATCCGCCCAGTTCATTGCAAACACAGGAAACCCATATTTTGCTCCATCGCGTTTGCTTAGTTTGCCACTCGGACCCAGTATTAAAGGGAAATGTGCCCATTTTGGCATGGCCTCTAAGCCAAACAAATATTTCCATAATAAAATATGCACTGGAGAGCTGGGCAGCCATTCTTCTCCCCGAAATACATGGCTAATCTTCATTTCATGATCATCCACCACCACGGCAAGATGATAGGTGGGCATACCGTCTGCCTTTAGCAATACTTTGTCATCCACCAACGAAGTATCAAAGCTTACCTCACCGCGAATCATATCTGTAAACTCTACCGTTTCGTGCTCGAGCATCTTTATACGAATAACATGAGGGGTGTTGCTGTGCAGCAATTCATGCACCTGATCGCCCGCTAAAGTGAGAGAGTTGCGCATAGTCAAACGAACGGTATGGTCATATTGAGGTGCCGGATTGGCTTCGGTACGATACTTTTCTCGCATCGCTTCAAGTTCTTCAGGTGTATCAAAGGCATAATAGGCCCTCCCTTCGGCTATTAATTCTTCTGCGTATAATTTGTATCTTTCTTTCCGTTCGCTTTGGCGATAAGGACCATAGGTGCCTTCGTTACGCACACTTTCATCAGGTTCTAAACCACACCATTTCAGGCAATTAAAAATATAATCTTCGGCGCCTGGTACAAACCGGGTTTGATCCGTATCTTCAATACGCAGAATAAAATCGCCCCCCTGTTTTTTAGCAAACAGATAATTGTATAAAACCGTTCTTACGCCCCCCAGGTGCAACCCCCCAGTAGGAGAAGGTGCAAAACGTACCCTTACTTTTTTATTTGTACTCATAATGCAAACTTACGAAATGTAGCTGGGGCGAATGTACTAAAACTGGGATTTTGTTGGCAACCTGAACTCGCTGTCTCATCGCATGTCCATCGCTCTGTATTTTGAAATCGGTCGAATTACTTCGTATTTTCAAAATATTTATAACAAACTCCCTCCTTTATTTGCTACAACCTATTGCTTTGGCTACCTTAGCAGCTGTTTTTAACCCCTTCATATGACAAGAAGTTTATTTTTCCTCCCGTTTCTATTCGTTGTAACACAAGTACTTGCACAAAAAACCGATACGCTTAAACAAAAACCCAGAACCATAACCTGGAAAGATGTTTCAAACTGGCGTTCTATGAACAATGCAAAACTATCGCCCAATGGCAATTGGGTAGCCTACACCCTGGTTACTGTAGAAGGTGACGGTGAATTGATTTTGCAAAAAATAAAAGATACAATACAAAAAAGGTTCCCAATTGGCGGAAATAGCTCGGCTCAATTTGTTTTTTCGGATGATGGGAACTGGCTGGCATTTAAAGAATATTCAAAATACAAAGAAATTAATGCTGCCGCTAAGATGCCCGGCAAGCAATTATTCGAAAAATTGATTTTGCTGAATTTGACAAATGATAAAAAAACCGAGTTTCAACGTGCTGGCAGTTTTGGCTTCAACGGCAAAGCCTCGTCGTACCTGGCAGTAGGCATTGCAAAAGAACGAACGATG
>JBDHYK010000233.1:0-5456 GCA_039811305.1 Niabella sp. | reverse complement strand
TGCAAAAATGGCGCCGAAGAAACCGGTAGCCCCGGCGGCAGCTCCTAAAAAAGTTGCCACAAAAAAGCAAGCAGAGAAAAAGCCCGTAAAAGTAGTAGTACCCCCGCTTTCAACAAAAAGAGCGGTAAAATATAGTCCTGCCTTTAAAAGTGTGTTGGACAAGCCAAAAATTGAAAAAGCCAAAACATTAATGAGGTATTCAGACGCCGATTTGCTGGAGTTTAAAGAGATTATTTTAAGAAAGTTAGATGCTGCGAAGAAAGAACTGGCCTATCTTCAGGGGCTAATAACCCGCAGAGATGATGAAGCCGGCGATGCGGATGAAGGGCGCTATATGACCATGGAAGATGGAAGCGTGAGCATGGAACGTGAACAACTCAGCCAATTGGCAAGCCGCCAGATCAGTTTTATCGACCATTTGGAAAAAGCCCTGATGCGGGTAGAAAATAAAACGTATGGCATCTGTCGGGTAACGGGTAATTTGATTGAAAAGGCTCGTTTGCGTGCCGTACCTCATGCAACACTCAGCATGGAGGCAAAATCTGGAATGAACAGGTAGTAACTACTCCCTAATAATTTTTGGGTAATAGAAATTGTAGTATCGTCTTTTGTTAAATGCTTGTGCAGCTTCACAAGTTGGGACGCAGTTTTGTTGCAGGTGTTGGATCTTTCCAGCCAATCTCAGGTTAGTTGGGCTTCGAAATTGCGTGAAACTTTTGTACCATGAAAGTTGAAATTGATTATGATAAACGGCAGGTAATCCAGGCGCTGCGCTATCATTTCATTTCCCGCAAAGAAATGAGGATCATGATTATCCTCGTGAATGTATTTGCCGTTATCACACTGGTTCTGTATGCTATGGGCAAAGTTAGCCCAACAGGATTTTTGTTATATTCGTTTCTTTGGATTGTACTGATGGTGAGCGTATGGTTTGTTTTACCCACCGTAGTGCATGGAAGAGCAGATACATTCAAACACCATTTTACAATTTATTTCAATGAGAATGATTTTACCTTAGAACACCAGCACGGACGACGTAGCTGGCCCTACACTGCCCTGCAAACCTATATGGAAAGCCCCAACTTTTTTCACCTGTATTACGATTCTCGTTCTTTTTTGCTCGTTCCCAAAAGTGGATTTGCGTCGGATGACGATATTCATGCATTGCGAGAGCTTCTTAATAACAAGGTAAAACAGTTTCGCTTGCGAAAATAGCCGATGTCAATACAGTGCTTTTCCCTTAACGATTTTTTTTCTGAGCGTACTAAGATTTTTTTTAAAAAACGGGAAAATTCCCGTTGACAACCGCTGTCTCAAGCAAGTATATTTGTATTGAAAGAACGCTTAGACAAAAAAATACCTTATTTAGATTTGCTCCTTTTAAGGATTTTAAATGATCAGATCGGATGAAACACCTTTCATAATAGATTGAAGTTTGTTGTTGGGGAGCCAATGGTTTCATCGGCAATCGCAGGGGAAGTTTGTAGGCAAGCACGTCTTTTTCGGGGAGCTGTCTAATGTAATATTAGTTCGCTTGGTCTTGGCAATCCATTCAAAAAAACAACTCGTATTTTTAAACCTATCCTTCACCTTTTTTAACAAACACTTTTTTTTAATTTCAAATCAAACTCCCATGGCAAAAGCAAAAAACACCCCGGGTAAGAAACCCGCTTCAAGAGCCTCCGATAAAGGCTCAAAAGCATCTGATAAAGTAGGCGTACTTATTGAGTTTAAAGTGCCCAAAACAAGAGGATTTGCCAATATGGCTTCGGCCTCGGCGTTAAATTTGGCAGCTTCACTCAACATCCAGCTCGATCCTGAGTTTGAGCCGGTACCCATTACTCCCTCCAACACACAGCGAGCCAATATGCTGGCGGCAAACGAAGACAACGAGCACGTAATTATGAGAGCCCAGGTTTCACAAGGCGACATCGAAAAAATTAAGAAAAATGCAGATGTCGTAGAAGTTTGGTCGGATGCACCCATTGAACCCTTTGCCTGCCCCATTCCGCCCTGCGACTGTAGCCCGGGTACAGCAAAGGGCAATATGACAGACGTTGCCAATTATCTTGGCGTTAACCAAATTTGGGCCAAGGGTAAAAAAGGAGACGGTATCGTAGTAGGCGTTGTTGACGGCGGTATTACAGCTACCGGCCGCACACTAATTCCGGGAGAGGCTCCCCCCTCCGGTACTATACCCAATGTAATTGGTGGATGGCCAACTGCCAGTTGGGGTACGCAGGGAAAATCCTGGGGCTACCACGGCAATATGTGTTCCACAGATGTTTTGGGCATGGCTCCTAATTGCCGGATTTATGATCTGCGCATTGCATCCAGTTCTACCGCCGGAACTATTTCCAATGCTTTGGCTGCCTTTAGCTGGGCCATCACCCAACACAGAGCCAACGGTACGCCTCATGTACTCACAAATAGTTGGGGAATGTTCCAGAAAAGCTGGGCGGTGGATTATGCCACCAATCCCAATCACCCCTTTACCAGAAAAGTTATTGAAGCCATTAACGAAGGCATTATTGTATTGTTTGCAGCCGGTAATTGTGGAGATACCTGTCCGGATGGGCGTTGCAGTACAGACAAAGGACCCGGTAAAAGTATTTGGGGTGCAAACGGACACCCCCGTGTGATGACCGTAGGCGCGGTGAACAAAAACGAGCAGTTTGTTGGTTATAGCAGCCAGGGACCCGCAGCATTGGATGCACACAAACCCGACTTTTGTTCTATTACGCACTTCAAGGGTTATTTTACCAGCGATAGTGGAACTTCTGCTGCCACACCCATTGCCGCCGGCTTAGTTGCTCTACTGAAACAGGCAAAACCTTCGGCTACTCACAATTCCATTAAAAAAGCCCTGATAGATACGGCCAAGAACATTGGGCCTGCGGGCTGGGATCAGCACAGTGGCGCGGGTATTATCCGGGGAAAAGCGGCTTATGATAAATTGGTTGGCGTTATTAAAATAAAGGATCTAAAAGACGCCAAACGTGAAAAAATCGAAATCAAAGAAGCCAAGACTGAAAAACAGGAAAGAAAAGAAGGTAAGATCGAAAAACTGGAAAGAAAAGAAGCTAAGGTCGAAAAACTGGAAAGAAAAGAGCTGAAAGATGTTAAGAGTGAAAAATTGGAAATAGACGAACGTATTAAAATACCCGGCAAGCCACCCATATTGCCAGGCGCCGAATCGCAGAGTGCAAGCCTCGAAGAGCGGATTTCTTATCTCGAGAGCCTTCTTAGCAGTTTTATTGAATCTGACTTGAGACCCGATCTTAGCTCGGGAGCCCTTACGCACGAGGAAGATTATGATAATGAATCCTTTACTGCACAACAACAGAAGTTTGAATTTGATAATATTTCTTAATTCGAATTAGATAGCAGCGGTTTGATCGCAATTATTTTGAAAAGAAAGTTGTGAAGGCAGGCACAAACGGCTGCTATCTTTTCCCAACATTCCATCCTATGTTATTAATTATCGCCCATCCCTGGGATGCGGCAGCGATAAGTTTTTACCACTATTGCCGGGATCAGGCAGGTTTAAAGACGAAGTTCATTAATGCCGATACCCTGTCTTCTTCATTTTCCTGGAAGTTTCGGTTCAATGAGGTGGGCGAAACCACCCTTAGCTTTAAACTCTACACAGGTGAATGGGTTCACGATAGCGAAGTAAGCGCTGTATTCAATAGGATGCAGTTTGCCGATGCAGGAATTTGGAGAATGGCTTCAGAGAAAGAGCAAAACTATGCGCAACAGGAGTTTCATGCATTTTTCCTGGGCTGGCTTCAATCTTTTGGTACAAAACTTCTCAATCCCCCAACACCGGCATTTCTAAGTGGCGAAACGGCTCGTCCTGTGGTTTGGCGTAAAAAAGCATATTTTTATGATATTCCCGTGCTTTCAAGTACACAAGATAGTAAACTGCCACTTTCTGACGAAACAGTGCCGGAGGGTGTAACAGGAAAAACAAAGATCTATTTAGTTGGAGATCAGGTGATTGGGCATATAAAAGGCCTTCCCCCCAACCAGGTGCTAACCCGTTTTAGCAGGGAACAGGCTTTCCGATTTTCGGAACTGAGTTTTTTAAGACAGCATAAAACTTGGAAACTGGATACGATCACCACGTTTCCCGAAAACTTCCATAGTTCGCATCAATGCATGGAAGCACTTTATCAGTATTTTTTATCTCAACAAAATTCAAAAGATGGTACTTATAGCCGGCATCCCCAGCGAGCCACCCGTGCAATTAGCGCTTGAATCGCTGCAAAAACTCCAAATTCCTTTTCTTATGCTGAACCAGCGTAAGTTTAAAAAAGCGCATCTTCAATGGAGCCTGAATGAAGGTGTTGTGGACGGAGTTTTAACCTACCAGGGAAAAGCCTACTCGCTGAGCGAGTTTACGGGGGTCTATATTCGATTCATGGATGAGCAGTCGCTGCCCGAACTGAAAGGGCTACCCGCTTCGCATAAAGACGTCGCCTATTTTCAGCAATTACAGGCAACGCTAATTGACTGGATGGAAGTTGCGGATTGCAAAGTTGTGAATCGCTATTCTGCTATGGCCTCCAATAATTCAAAATCCTACCAATCTCTTTTAATTGCCCAAACGGGGTTTCGCGTACCCACCACCCTAATTACGAATCAACCCGAAGAAGTGGAATCATTTTTACAGGAACACGATGAGATTATTTATAAATCTATATCCGGTATCCGGTCTATTGTGAAAAAATTTGACGATGCGGATCAAAAGCGAATCGGTAAAATAAAAAACTGCCCCATACAATTTCAGCATTGTGTGAAAGGCTTTGATGTGCGGGTGCATGTGATTGGCGATACCGCCACCGCAACCCGGGTTGACTCCTCCGACACCGACTATCGTTATTATGATCAGGATGAAGGATATACGGTACTAAACGAATTTGAATTGCCTCCCGATGTGCATTACCATTGTCTGGAGCTGGCCAGGCATCTTTCGCTGGATTTTTGTGGTATTGATCTCAGGTTTCCAAACGAAGAGTCCGATACTGGCTCGCTACCCTGGTGCTTTGAAGTAAACCCCTGCCCCGGATATTCTTACTATCAAAAAAATACAGGGCAAACTATTTCAGACATCCTGGCTGCGTATTTAGGCAACCACAACTACTATTACCAGGAAAGTTACAATCTGACCTAAAGCCAGGCTTGTGTACGATGCCAAATTGAAGTTTTTTACAACTTTTAGGGCATCAATTGCCAAAATCGGAGGGACGATATTTTTGCTAACAAGTCACTGATAACCAAGGCTAATGGGATGTTGCCACAATTATCCATTAGAAAAACGTATTGAATTCTATTATTTAACACCTTAAAAAACACAACTATGAGTACATCCATTCCGGCACTTCACGTGTCCTCCAAATCTATTGTAAAAGGTTCTGGTAAGATCTTCATCCAAAGTAGAAAAGACGCTG
>JBDHYK010000232.1:0-5488 GCA_039811305.1 Niabella sp. | reverse complement strand
GATAAAAACTTTACAGTTTTAGGCGTATCGCTCGATATGCCGGAAGCCAAAGAAAAATGGCTGGATGCCATTCATAAAGACGGACTTACCTGGACCCATGTAAGCGACTTGCAATATTGGGATAATGCCGTAGCTAAACAATACGGTATCCGGGCTATACCGCAAAATTTATTGATTGACCCTTCCGGTAAAATAATAGCTAAAAATATCAGAGGCGAAGAACTTCAAACAAAATTAGCGGAAATATTAGATAAATAATATTCTGTACGAATTTTTCTTATGTGTTTTATAAAGCAGGGAGTTTTCGCTTCCTGCTTTTTTACAGTCATGGGCTTACACCACCAGGTTAGGAGAACTGCAGTAATGCAGCTCTTCATTCCACCCAACCCATTTTTTCTGAAAGAATTCAATTTGAAAATTTGCCTGATGAAGAATAGAAACCTGATGAAAATTGAGGATATACATCTCCTTAAAAAAGCAGGTTGAAAACGCCGATTCATCGGGCATTTACTAAAAAAACAAAACAGATTGGTGAAGTCGTGTCAATTATCTTATTTTGCTCCAATAATAAACTCCACTAGTGTTACGTCCATTTTCATGAAACGATTATTTTTTATACTTGTTCTTTCCTTCAGCTCCCGTGTTGCCATCGCACAATTTAACATGGATTCACTTCTCCATCTGGTGGACAAGGCTATTGA
Organism: Niabella sp.; assembly: GCA_039811305.1. GTDB lineage: Bacteria > Bacteroidota > Bacteroidia > Chitinophagales > Chitinophagaceae > Niabella. Next base: position 4,787 of record JBDHYK010000232.1, on the reverse strand, counting down.
AAAACGACCTGAATTTTCAAAACTAAAAGAAACCCGAATTGACAGCCTCAAATTGGTTTTATCAAAAGAACAAAACCCTAAGACTCGTTACCAGCTAAATGACAGGCTCTTCAACGAATACAAACATTATCAAATGGATTCGGCTTTGTCTGTTGCGAAAACCAAATACGCCATTGCCCAACAAATGAATCACAAACAATTGCAGTATGAATCGCGTATGAATATTGCTGAAACGCTTGGCAAAATGGGCATGTATAAGGAAACTTTTGACATTATGGGGCAAATTGGCAAGTCTGATTTAGAAGATAATTTATGGGGGTATTATTTTCATCTGTATCATTCTATTTATTCGTTATTGTTTCAAAGCGCCCTTTCGCAAGAAGAAAAGAGCAAGTATAAAGACGCGATTCGACTGTATAAAGACTCTTTATTGGCAATAACGGATACAACTACCCTCGCTTATAAACTCATCCTCAACGGCAAACTCATCGAAAATAAGAGGTATTCAGAGGCGCTAACCCTATTAAACCAGTGCTTTAGCCAATCGAAGGCCAATAAAACAGAAGTTGGAATGATCGCCTATGAAATTTCAAGAATATACGAGCAGACGGGTAAAGGTGCTCTACAGGAACAATATCTGGCTATTTCGGCACTTAGCGACCTGGGCAGGGCGGTTAAAAGCTATATTTCATTAAGAAAATTAGCTGTCGTACTATACCAACAAGGAGATGTGGAACGAGCTTATTCTTACATAAAATGTGCAATGGAGGACGCAACATTTTGTAAGGCCCGTTTTCGGATGATTGAAATTTCCGAAATGCTCCCCATCATTGTAGCAACCTATAATAAAAAAATGAACGAAGAAAAAAGCCGACTTTTCAAATATTTGCTCGTCATTTCTATTTTATTAATCGTTTTGGCTATGTTTATCATTTTGATGTATAAACAATTGAAAAAAACTTCCCTTGCCAAACAAGCTGCAAAAAACGCAAATGAGGAACTTTCGATTGTGAATACTCACCTCAAAGAAGTTAATAAAAAACTTGCCGAAGCAGATCTGGTAAAAGAAACATATATCGGGTATGTTTTCAACCTCTATTCGGATTACATTAACAAATTGGAGCACTACCGAATACGCCTCAATCAGCTTTTAAAAGCAAAAAAAAATGATGAAGCGCAAAAAATAACAAGTACCGGTTCCTTGGTTACCAACGAAATCAAGGCGCTTTATCAAAATTTTGACGCCGTTTTTCTAAATCTGTACCCCAATTTCATTGAAGAATTTAATTCACTTTTAAAAAATGGGGAACAGATAATACCAAAATCAGGAGATTTTCTAACGCCTGAACTACGTGTGTTTGCATTAATCCGATTGGGAATTTCCGATAGTGGAAAAATTGCCGGCTTTCTTCATTATTCGCCGCAGACGGTGTATAACTATAGGCTTAGGATAAAAAACAAATTAGCCGTATCCAAAGAAGAATTTGCCGAAAAAATACAACAAATAGGGCGCTAAAACAACGAGTTGCTCTACTTTACGCCAGTAGCCCTTCTACTTTTATTAAAGGTGCCAGTTTCATAATGTATTGATTACTAAGCAGTTTACCTAACTACTCGCCTAATGCACCCTACTTTTCCCTTCTACCTATGATTTTTTACTACCAGCAGGCTACTACCTTCGTTTTATCGGCGAAGCCGTATTTTTTAACCCCAATTATCAATTCTATCCAACCATGAATTTGTTTGCTCAAAAGAAAAAACTATGTAGCATTTTTTTGCTTTTTTTAATTCAGTTTGCCCTGCTTTTTGGTGCAGCAGCGCAACCATCGCTACCCATTAAAGGCACGGTATTGGATGCCGAAACCGGAAAGCCCCTTGCGGGCGCCAGCGTTCTTGTAAAAGACAGTTCACTGGCCACTACTACCGATGCTGATGGTAATTTTCAAATCAACGTAGCCGTGGGCACCATCCTTATCGTAACCCATGTGGGGCTAAAAAGCAAGGAAATTACCATAGAAAATACCAGGGTGCTAACAGTTGTTTTGGATAAACTAACTGAAAACCTGAACGAGGTAGTGGTAATAGGATACGGAGGTGTAAAAAAGAAGGACGTTACGGGCTCTGTAGCAGTATTAAAACCCGATGAAATGAACCGGGTGAAAGCAACCACCACTACGGATTTATTACTGGGTAAAGTAGCTGGACTCCAGGTTACTTTGGGTTCGGGATCACCAGGTTCCAGTGGTACGGTACGCATTCGGCAAGGCGCTTCCTTAAACGCGTCTAATGAGCCCTTAATTGTTATAGATGGGCTTACCGAAGGCAGCTTGTCATCTGTAAACCCCAATGATATTGAAAGTATTACAGTGTTAAAAGACGCGTCTGCATCGGCCATTTATGGCGCCCGAGGCGCCAACGGCGTAATCCTTGTGAAAACAAAAAGAGGCATGGTTAGTGCCGGTAACAAATTTACGTCCCCAGAAATTCAATACAGAGGAGATGTGTTCATCAACACACCATACAAATATCTTGACGTTTATGACGCAGGTGAATTTAAAAAAGAGTATGAAAAAAGGGGCTGGAACATGGGGCTGTTGGGCGATGCTAATACGAACTGGCAACGCCTGATTGCTCGTACCAGCATTACCAACCTGCACAATATCTCCCTTACCGGTGCCATGCCTTATACTCCGTACCGGCTTTCTGCAGGGTATAATCAGGAGCAGGGCAATGTAATTAATACAAAGCGTGATGTTGCCACTACCACGCTGGCGCTTTCTCCCAAACTGCTCAACAACCATTTAAGCGTAAATGCCACCCTACGTTATACCTACATCAACACGCCCAATAGTGGTGGTTCGTTTTCGTCGGCGGCACTTACAGATCCTACCCAACCCGTTTATTTTGATTATGGTCCGGTTTCGGTAAACGGTGTGGACTATGCCCAAAAAGCCTTTGGATATTTTATGTATGGAGCAGATGATAAAGGGAATAAACCCCAGCGCCCGTATAACCCGGTAGCCAGCGCTGCCCTGCCGGACAGGGGCTACGACAAAAGCAACAGACTGTTGACCAATGTACTGCTGAGTTATAAGGTACATGGATTTGAAGACCTCACTTTAAATGCAGGTATCAACAGTAGTTCCTACCACTCCAACGGCGCTTCCCTGGGCCGGGACAATACGCCCGAAACCTGGTCGGTTTCTAACGTAAACCTGGGGAAAGGCGGTTTGGCCACCAATTCCAGTGGGACTGCCTTTAGCCGAAGGACGGTGCTGGACTATTATTTGAACTACGTAAAAGCGCTCACCCACCATGAGTTTGACCTGACACTGGGCCACACGTATGAAATGCAGAAGTATGAAAACTGGTCCAGCCAGAAAAAATATACAGATGGCACGTTAGTATCGGGCAGTGTAGAAAGTTCCAATGAAGGCGCTGTTTCGATGGCTTCCTGGTTTTCCAGGTTGAACTATAAATTTTTCGACCGCTTTTTAATCACCGCCACCATCCGGGCCGATGCGTCTTCCCGTTTTGCACCGGAAACCAGGTGGGGCTACTTTCCCTCCGCGGCATTTGCCTGGAACCTGGCAGATGAAAAATTTATGAGTACCTTCAACGATATCAATGAACTTAGGTTTCGGGTAAGCTACGGAAGTACCGGCCAGCAAAACATTAACAACGACTATGCCTACCAGGCCACCTATTATGCATCTACCCAAAATTTTATGTATCGCGAGGGTGATGAGTTTTTCACCACCTACCGCCCCTCGGCTTTTGACAGGTCCATCAAATGGGAAGTAACCAATACCACCAATATTGGGTTGGACTACGGATTCTTTAAAAATAGGCTTTATGGAGCTATTGACTTTTATAAAAGATATACTTCCAACCTGCTCATGAACGCAGTAAAAGTAGCGGCCGGATCCAATTTTGCCGAATCGTTGGACCAAAACATTGGTGAAATGTCTAGTAAAGGATTTGAATTTGCCATTGGGGGCGTCCCTATTAGAAAAAGAGAGTTTTCCTGGAACCTGAATTTCAATTTTGCGTACAATGCTTCCAAAATAGAAAAATTAACAGTTTATGACGCCCCCCCAGACAAAACCTGGGTAAAAACAGGAAGTACTAGCGCCAGCAGGTATGTGCAGTATCAAAAAGTAGGGAATACCCCCTATACCTACTACCTGGCCAAACAGGCCTTTGACGAAAACGGGAAACCCTTAGAAAAATTTTACAACCCAAAATACGATCCTAACGTAACAGGTTCGCAAGAGTTTGTAAACGATGATGGGGCTGATGCTAACAAATGGGACACCAAAAAAAGTTCGTTAGTACCTTATTACGGCGGATTCTCAACTTCCGTAAAATTTAAACGATGGGATTTGGGCACCAACCTGCACTATGCTTTCGGGCAATATGTGTATTGGAATACGATGAGCGATGGAAGTAACAATTCATTTTTTGATGCTTCTAATCAATTTCCCACCAATACTTTCAGAGGCTGGGCGCCCGAGTGGTCTAAACCCCACTACTTTTCGGACTACTGGCTATTTAAGGGCGATTATTTAAAAATTGACAATATCGCTCTTGGATACACTTTTAATCAGTTATTAAAAAATAAAAGCTCTTTACGGGTTGGGGTAGGAATTCAAAATGTGGCCACAATTGCTAAATACCCGGGTGTTGATCCTGAAGTATATAGCGGCATTGATGGTTCCAGCACTCCAAAACAAAGAATGTACATGGTTTCATTAAACCTGAAGTTTTAAGGGAGATAACAAGAA
>JBDHYK010000231.1:0-5508 GCA_039811305.1 Niabella sp. | reverse complement strand
ATTATTTTGTTTTGAAAGCGTTTATACGATGCTGACACAATCTACGACTTGTTTCTTCATGTTTAGACCACCATGTTTTAACTTGTTTTTAACAAATGGGATCGTTTTGCTGCAATGTGGGCTAAATTGTTTCTACCATCGGATGGTCTTTTGCGAAGCGTCTCCCGAATTTGAACGAAGACCAGCTCACTTTGTTCGGGATGTTTAAACCAGTATCTGGTTCCTGCTATAACATCACATTTACCCGAAAGCTGTTTTTCTGAATTTTATCAAATTTTTATGTGTAATTTTAACTTAATAGTCATCTAACAGTTGTGAAGCACTGGCTGCAGTACTTTCACGTGGGTAGGATGTTTTTCGTTTATCTGAGTAGTAAGTGTTTGCACCGCAGGTTACTTTGAATAGAATATTTACAAAAGAAAAAAATTAATTCAAATGAAAGCAATCGGTTTAAAAATTTCAATTTGGGTCTTGATTATCTCCGTTTTCGCTGGCTGCTCGTCGCAAAAGATGGCTTCTCAGTCCAACGAGGACTTTGTAGCGCTTATTAAAAGTCAGGAGTTTACGTTTGTGGCCAGAAACGTTATTCCTACTGAAGATAGCCGTTACAGTCCCCGGCTGATGTTTCCGAACGGAAGCAATTTGTATCAATTAACATCGCGATACGATCTGAGAGTGACGCCAGACTCAGTAATCGCTTATTTACCGTTTTTTGGCAGGGCCTATACCGCACCACTAAATCCCAATGAAGGAGGTATCAAATTTACCTCTACAAAATTTTCGTATAACATATCCAAACGGAAACAGGTGTACGACATTAAAATCAATCCCAATGATACGCGTGAGGCACAAACACTTTTTTTGACTGTTTCCAGTAGTGGATTTGCCTCCTTAACCGTGTCCAGCTACAATAGAACTCCCATTACGTACAACGGAGAAATTGAAGCCAACAGGTAACCTCCAGAAGGAATCCTTGTTTTTGTACAAACTATTTTCTATCTTCGGTGGTTGACCAGATTATTTTATGGATGAAGTGCCAGACCCATAAATATAAAATTAGTATTGCTATTTTTCTTCTGTTTGCGTTCGGTATAACGGGTTTTGGGCAAAGGGATACCCTTCGCCTCAGCACCCCCGATCAGGCATTGAACTACCTTAACAACTTGCCACCCCTGGAACGAAGTTCCTATTGGCCTAATATTGATCCCGATCGGCTGATAGAAGACTTAAAGACCTTCACCATAGAACCTTTGGCTTTTTACGAAGGGTCGAATACCAATTTTTGCTCCTATGCTGCACTTACCTACCTGCCTTTGGAGCATGACCCATTGGGCTTCTCAAAATTCATGATCACACTTTATCAAAAGGGTAGGGCAAGTTTAGGCCGAAAATGGCTGGCTCCCGAAAAGGCCGTGCGAGAAGAGGCGGGACTACTAAAATATAAAGGTGCTTTGGATGTGAGCCCGGCAGGTCAAATGTTCTTTCTCTCCTTAGCCGATCAGTTTAAAGGATATTTAAATATTTTCAACAGGCACTTTCACAAAGGAGATGAAGACAGGTTGTGGGCTTCTACCAACTACGCCAAGTTCAACCGAATGTTGCGCAGGTTATTTCTTGTAAAAACAAAAACAAGAGGCTCAGACCTGATAAGGCCCTCAATTAAAGACCTGTCAAAATATATGCAGGAGGAATTAAAAAAAGGGTTTGTTTTTCTTTTTTTGAACAATAAAAAACTATATAGAAAAGCCCATGCCACCGGATGGATCAGTACACCCACCCATTTTGTAATGTTGGTAGATACAAAAAACACAGCCGATGGCCATATTGAACTTGTTTATTGGGATTACGGAAAGAAAACTCTTCAACAACTTTCCCCTCAGTTTTTGAAAAGCATTGTTTACGGCGTTACCACAGCCATCGTAACGGAGAAATGAAAATGAATTTCGTTTCATATTGTCTTTTGGGTATTTTGGCACTGCAACTGATATCTTGTTCCACAGCAAAAAGTATTAGTAAGGAGTATTTTATTGACAATCAGCCCCAATTCTATGAGGTGAAGGATCATTTTCAAAAACTTTACCAAGAAAAAGAATTTGCGATTGCTTTCACCGATCGTAATTTTAATGAAATTGGATTTGAAATTTTAACCGATTCGATAAAATATCTGTACTATTTTGAAGTAAATGGAAGCAATTTTTCTGATACTTTGCAAAAATATGGTTATAATGTTCATGAGATAATGGAACTTTTAGCCGAACTAAAGAACCTGAATTGTACCTGGATATCTAATTTAGCCTACTATGAACACTATCAAAAGATGAATCTGGTATTAATGTCGTTTCGCAACAGTGTTGGAAAAGCCAAACTAAAACGGCAACGGTATTGCGTACTGGCCTTTTTTGATAAGCCACAACCAGCAGACGAAAAGGGTATTTTTTTAGACCGTTCCAATAGAAAAAGGCAAAGAGAAATTATGGGCTATCAGCTCTATAAAATCAATGACAGACTGGGATATGCTATCACAAAAAAATTTAGATAGCAAACAATATTGAGCGTGTTCTGTTGCTCAAATTTTTGCTCTTTTATTTGTCGGTTGTTCTGTGTTCATAGCGTTACGGGTACCGGTTTGGCTATTACTGAAGAGGTAAGTTATCTGCACCATTCTTAATTAAAGATACAATAGCCGCTTATATACTGGCGTTTCATAGAAGTTCGTCAGTGAACTTATTGCCAAACCTTTTTTTCAAGTGTTCGTACCTTGTTTTGTCGTTCTGGGTTTAATTAGTTTTTCAAAGTCTGTTAAAATTCTTTTTTGTTCTTCAAGTAAGGAGTCGCCAGTGTTTGGTAAACCAGGTTCCTGATTGTTAAATTGGTGAAGTAGTTTTCTGTTGTTAAAATAGCTTCGGGTTTCAACAATTTCAGATTTTTTAAAGTCAAATGCCTCTGTGTCGTTGTTCTCCTTCATAGAGGCCGAGTCGTAATACATGGGTCTGTTATATTTGTACGACTTTTCAAAAACAAATGATAGCTGGCCGTTTAATAAATAATATTCCGTCAAATTTTGGAAAGTTTCTCCGAAATTTCGGGTCGTAATTTTTTCCAAATTTTTATTTTGATAATAATACTTTGCTTCGCCACCTTCAGTCGTTTCCCAAATATCTTTAACTTTAATGGTTGTCCAGTTTGTAATTGAGTTAATTCTTTTGAAATTGGCTCGTATCGGTTTGAGTCTTTCCGTTAACTGTTCATTAACTGGTAAATCATCTTGATTAAATGTCTCTTTAAGCGTTACTGTGTCAGGCTGCAAACTGTCCATCTTAACAGATATTTTATTGCTGGTAATGGCAGTTTCTTTTTTGCTGTTGTCTGTTCCACAGCTAATAAAGAGTAACGCCACAAAAATCAAGTTAGAAAAAGTCAGTTTCGCTCGCATGGGTTGGATCATTAATTGTTTGGTAAAACATTACTTGTCATTTCTCTAAACTGCATATCTGAGATGCGCTGGATGATAATATTTTTGCACCTGCTTTCTGTTGTTTTTTCTTATAGTCGTGATTTTATTTACATTGACCAGCATCTGAGTCTTGTTAATAGGGTATTTCTTACCAATGATATTCGTTTTTCAACCCTGATTCAACTATTCCTGTGCATTCAAATCTGTATTGTAGGGGGCGGGATCATACAAACTGAATATTTTTTCTTAAGTTTATCATACACTTAATTGAATTGTTCGATTAAAAAACCATACTCCAAGCAAAAATAAGCGGATCCCTTGTATTTAAGATTGTATTTGTATGCAAAATAGGAAAGAATAAAAAGTGCTCAGAAATCCTACAAGACCCTACGCCTGAGGGATTAAAAAACTCCACTCCAATTCTTAATACCCCAGAATAAAAAGAAAGCTGTTATTTCTGAGCGCCCGCTACTTCCCGATGTTTTCCATATCGGGATCAACAAGATTACTGAGCGTGCCGAAGTATAGCTTGCCGAAGTAAAACCGCTGTTCCGCTTCGCTACACGCGTTTAAGCCTTATATGTTATATGCCGTTTTTATCCTACGTTGAGTTGTATATTGGCAAGTTCTACTTGGAATTTCACTTTTGCTTTTAATGCTGTAAAAACTTTTAGTAAAGTTTCCATTGTTACATTGTTGGCATTGTTTTCAAGACGTGAAATTTGAGCTTTTTGAACACCTACTAGTTTGCCCAATTCTTCCTGTGTTAAATTGCGTTCTTGTCGTGTCTGTTTAATGGCTTTACCGATTAAATCCATTTGAAGTTCATACTCGAAAAGGTCTCTTCGAGGTGTTCCTATTTTTCCAAGAAGTTTGTCTTGAACTTCGTCTAATGTATAAGTCTTCATTTTTTCTTGTTTTTTAATTTATCCTCAAAATATTTTGCACGAATCTGAACAGCCTTTTGAATTTCTTTGTCGGGAATTTTGCTCTGCTTTTTGATGAAACCGTGAGTAGAAACTACAAACGTTTCGGTTGCGGAAGTTTTGTCCCAAAAGGCAAGAAGTCGATACTGTAAACCTTGATACAAGGTTCTAAACACTCAAATATCGTCAATAAGTTTTTTGAAAAGCTCGGGGTCGTTTTCTACCTGTGCTTTACGAATATTGTAAAGTATTTTTTCGTAGCGTTTATCGTCCAAACTTTGCAAAAACTCAAAGGCTTCATCTAAAAGTATAATCTCAAAACGCTTATTCATTCGTTTGTTCATTAACACCACAAAGATAAAAAATAGTTTCGTTTTAATGAAACTATTTTACTTTTTTTTATCTTGTTGTATCTTCCAAATGTCGGATTACTTTTTCGGTGTAAGGGATTTGTTCGTTTTCGATGTCGGCAACCAGAGCGTTGATTTTGTTGTGGTTATCTTTCACGCTGTTTTCATAGTTTTCCAAAAGTTTGAATTGTCAATCTGATTGATGAGTTGCAAAGCGATGTTTTCAATTGTCAGATTGATTTCTTCACGATTGGAATCATTGATTTCAAAAACCAGTCCTTTGATTTTTGAAAGCGGAAAAAGTGCAGGATAATTGAGTGATTCTGAAATTAGATTACCGACTTTGATGTATTCGGGAAGTTTGGGTTTGCCTTTGTTTTTCATCAGATAGGCCGTATAAAAATCAAAGTTTTCCGAATTTTTAATTTCATCAATTTTGCCACCAGGTTAAGAAATGTAGAAAAAAGAATACAAATGGACATATGAATTACAAAACCGCACCAGTCTTAAAGAAAAATTAAGCTCCCCAAAGCTTTCAAACCCCACTCACCCCCACCCCAAGACCACTGCAAGGAACACCCAATAAACTTTAAAACCCCATAACAACGGCCTAACTACTTCCCGATGTCTTCCCTATCGGGATCAACAAGATTACTGGGCTTGCCGAAGTAAAACCACTGTTCCGCTTCGCTCCGTAGCGTTTAAGCCTTATATGTTGCATGCCGTTTTAATCTCGTTCTAAGTCGTCAAGCAACAAGGATAACTCAGATGTCAAAAT
>JBDHYK010000230.1:0-5541 GCA_039811305.1 Niabella sp. | reverse complement strand
AAGGGCTTCTTGTTTTTAAAAACAGATATTATATAATGGCACCCCATGTTACATTCAACTTCAAGAGCGCTTCGGAAAGATTGAAAGGTATTACCCAGGAAACGCCCTTGCAACTGAATGCAAATCTTTCCCGAAAATTCGGTTGCAATGTGTATTTAAAGCGCGAAGACTTGCAGGTGGTTCGTTCCTACAAACTGCGCGGAGCTTACAATAAAATGGTTTCGCTTTCGCCCCAACAGCTTGCCAAAGGGGTGGTATGTGCCAGCGCGGGTAATCATGCACAGGGCTTTGCCTTTAGTTGTAAAGTGTTGGGCATCAAGGGGGTTGTGTTTATGCCCAGCACTACGCCCACACAAAAAATCAATCAGGTAAAAATGTTTGGCGGCAATCATATTACCATCACATTAACCGGCGATACCTATGATGACTGTGCCCGGGCGGCCATTGCGTATTCCGAAAAGAATCAACAGGCCTTTATTCATCCCTTTGACGATGAAAAAGTTATAGAAGGGCAGGGTACGGTAGGTGTAGAAATTATAGAACAGTTTTATGAAAACTCCCCTAACACTTCTTCCCCAAATCCTTCTGCCAATGATGAACCTCCAGCACCCGAGATTGATTTTCTTCTTATCCCCATTGGTGGCGGCGGATTAGCAGCGGGTGTAGGTAGTTATGTCAGAACTGCGAAGCCCGCCATAAAAATTATTGGAATAGAGCCCGAAGGCGCTGCTTCCATGAAAAAAGCTTTTGAAGTCGGCCATCCCATCACCCTGGAAACCATTGACCGTTTTGTTGATGGAGCCGCTGTAAAAAGAGTAGGCGATATCACATACGCCATTTGCAAAGAAGTGTTGGATGAAACACTGGCAATTCCCGAAGGAAAAGTGTGTTCGGCCATATTAAGAATGTATAATAAAGACGCCATTGTAGTAGAACCGGCGGGAGCTTTAACCATCGCGGCACTTTTTTTTATGGGCGATCGGATTAAAGGGAAAAATGTGGTTTGTATTGTAAGTGGCAGTAATAATGATATTGATCGCATGCAGGAAATAAAAGAACGCAGCCTGCAGTACGAAGGGTTTAAACACTATTTTTTGATAAATTTTGCACAAAGACCCGGCGCTCTGAAAGAATTTGTAAACGAAGTTTTAGGCCCCGATGACGATATTACCCGTTTTGAGTATATGCAAAAAACCAACAAAGAAGCCGGCCCGGCATTAGTGGGGATCGAAATAAAAAGACGAGAAGATTACGGCAGCCTGATTGATCGTATGAAAAAAACCGGAATACAGTACACCGAACTAAATAAAAATAATACACTCTTTAGTTATCTCGTGTGATTAAAATTATTTTAATAAATAAAGAGTATAGTAAAAATTTATTATCAAAAGCCGAAAATAATTAATAATTATCTATTTTTTTATAGGTATTATTAGTTTTAAATTAAAACACTATAATTTCGTTTTGTCAAATCGAGAAGATTTTTTGCTTCAGATCTACGTATCGAACCGAACAAAAGTCAAGTTCGAAATTATAAAAGGTTTAAAAGCAAGCCACGCAAACCTGTAGGCTTTTTCTCAGGTGGCCACGACTGCCTCACCCATATTGAAGATTGGTTTTTTTAGATAACTTTTTAAAGTACTATATGACAGTAACTAAAGGATTATACGACCCTTCGTTTGAGCGCGATGCTTGTGGAATTGGTTTTGTAGCTAATTTTAAGGGCAACCGAAACCATCAGACCATTTCGGATGCACTCACTATTTTGGAGAATATGGAACACCGGGGCGCTTGTGGTTGCGAACCTTCCACAGGAGATGGCGCTGGCATCATGCTTCAAATACCCCATGAATTTTTTTACGATGAATGTTTGCAAATAGGAGTCACCTTGCCCGATGCCGAGCTTTATGCCGCAGGGATGGTATTTTTTCCCAAACAGCTTCGGTTGCGCGAAGAATGTCGCGACATTTTCACCCGTGCAGCCGCAAAGCTACAAATGAAAATTCTGTGCTGGAGAAACGTACCGGTATCGAATGTTGATGTAGGCCCTTCAGCACGCTCCGTTGAACCCAGTATTGAGCAGGTTTTTATCGAACGTCCGGCTCATATCACTTCTTCCGATGAGTTTGAACGCAAACTGTTTGTTCTTCGTAAGTATGTTACCCATATTACAGCGGGTGCGGTAAAAAAAGATCCCATCGGTTTTTACATGGCCTCATTGTCGTGCAGAACTATGATCTACAAAGGACAACTTACCAGCCACCAGGTTCGTACTTATTTTCACGATCTTAACGACCCCAGGGTGGTCAGTGCTTTTGGATTGGTTCATTCTCGCTTTGCCACCAACACCTTCCCATCCTGGAAGCTGGCACAACCTTTTCGTTTCATCGCGCACAATGGCGAAATCAATACCCTGCAGGGCAATTTAAACTGGTTACGATCTGGCGAAAAGAATTTTGAATCCCCCTTGTTCTCCCCCGAAGAAATGGATATGCTGGTTCCTATTATCAGCAACGCCAAAAGTGATTCCGCCTGTTTAGATAATATGATCGAACTATTGGTCATGAGCGGGCGCTCTCTGCCTCATGTGATGATGATGCTGATCCCCGAAGCCTGGGATGGTAACGAAGCCATGAGCCGTATAAAAAAAGAATTTTACGAGTTTTATGCCTGCACAATGGAGCCTTGGGACGGGCCGGCCTCCATTTCCTTCACCGATGGTAAGATAATTGGCGCCACTTTAGACCGAAACGGATTGCGACCTTCCCGCTATTGTATTACCAACGATGATCGGGTGATTATGGCTTCCGAAACAGGAGCCTTGCCTGTAGATCAAAGCACCATTGTGGAAAAGGGACGCCTGCAACCCGGAAAAATGTTTGTGGTAGATATGGAGCAGGGTCGCATCATCAGCGATGAAGAACTGAAACAACAAATCTGTTCTCAAAAACCCTATGGAGATTGGTTAAACAAACACAAAATCCGGTTGAACGAACTACCCGAACCTCGGGTGATGTTTACCCATTTAAGTCAGGAACAGGTGTTTAAATATCAGAAAGCCTTTGGCTATAATAGCGAAGACTTAGAGCATGTTATTCTTCCCATGGCAATGGACGGTAAAGAGCCCATTGGTTCTATGGGGATGGATGCCCCCCTTGCGGTTTTAAGTGACCAGCCACAACATCTAAGTTCTTACTTTAAACAATTGTTTGCACAGGTTACCAATCCGCCCATTGACCCTATTCGGGAACGCATGGTGATGTCGCTGGCTATTTCCATAGGTAGCGTGGGAAATGCCTTAGTAGAAAATGAAATTGATTGTCATGTGGTGACTTTAAAACAACCCGTGCTCGCCAATTACGAGTTGGAGAAACTAAGAAGTGTGGATACCGGAATCTATCAGGCAAAAACTTTACAATGTTATTATGTTGCGGATGGAAAACCCGGTTCGTTGGAACGGGGGGTAGAAAGAATTTGCCGCTATGCCGAGGATGCCGTAAACGAAGGTTTTGAAGTGCTGGTTTTGCAGGATCGGGCTATAGACAGTGATCATGCACCCATCCCCTCTCTTTTGGCAGTTTCGGCAGTTCACCACCATCTCATCCATAAGGGATTACGGGGCAAAGTAGGTTTGGTGGCAGAAGCCGGCGATGTGTGGGAAGTGCATCATTTTGCCTGCCTGATTGGTTTTGGTGCTACCGCCATCAATCCGTACCTGGCATTGTCCTCCATCAGAGCCATGAAAGAAGAGGGAAAAACAGGGGATGCCCTTACAGTGGAACAGTTAGAAAAAAACTATATCAAAGCCGTGAACGATGGCCTGTTGAAAGTATTCTCCAAAATGGGTATTTCTACGCTTCAATCTTACCACGGGGCGCAGGTATTTGAAATAATCGGCTTAAACCAGGAAGTAGTCAACAAATATTTCACAGGGGCTACTTCGCGGATCCAGGGCATTGGATTAGACGAAATTGCCCGCGAAAATTTAGCCAAACACAGCTTTGCATTCAGCAAAAAAACGGTACCGGTGGATCTGTTGCCAACCGGAGGGGTTTATCAATGGAAAAGGAAAGGCGAGACGCACATGTTCAATCCCGAAACCATTCACCTGTTGCAACATTCAACAAGGATGAATGATTACAACCTCTTTAAAAAATATTCTAAACTTATTGATGAACAGGGCGAAAAAGCAATCACGCTGCGGAGTCTGTTCGAGTTCAAACACAGCCGCCCTTCTATTTCTATAGATGAGGTAGAGCCTGCAGAGAACATATACCACCGCTTTGCTACCGGTGCCATGAGTTTTGGTTCTATCAGTTGGGAAGCACACACAACACTCGCAATTGCCATGAACCGTTTGGGAGGCAAAAGCAATACCGGTGAAGGCGGTGAAGATGAACAACGCTACACGCCACTGGCCAATGGCGATAGTATGCGCAGTTCCATAAAACAAGTTGCCAGCGGCCGTTTTGGTGTAACCAGTTTATACCTGGCTGAGGCTGATGAACTTCAGATAAAAATGGCTCAGGGAGCCAAACCCGGAGAAGGGGGTCAACTGCCCGGACACAAAGTGGACGATTGGATTGGCCGTACCCGCCATGCAACCCCCGGAGTGGGTCTGATATCGCCACCGCCTCACCACGATATTTATTCCATAGAAGATTTGGCACAATTAATATTTGATTTAAAAAATGCCAATCGTCATGCCCGAATCAATGTAAAATTGGTAAGCAAGGCCGGTGTAGGTACCATTGCTGCAGGTGTTACAAAAGCTAAGGCTGATGTTGTATTGATTTCGGGTTTTGATGGAGGTACCGGAGCTTCTCCCATCAGTTCTATCCGCCATGCCGGCTTACCCTGGGAGTTGGGACTGGCCGAAGCACAACAAACTTTAGTAAAAAATAAATTGCGCAGCCGTGTGGTTTTACAAACAGATGGACAGTTACGCAGCGGACGCGATATTGTTATCGCTGCCTTATTAGGTGCCGAAGAATGGGGCATCGCTACCGCCGCGTTAGTGGTAGAAGGGTGCGTCATGATGCGAAAATGCCACCTCAACACCTGTCCGGTGGGGGTAGCCACACAGAACCCCGAGCTGAGAAAACGCTTTACCGGCCAGGTAGATCATGTGGTCAATCTCTTCAAATTTATCACCCAGGAGTTAAGAGAAATTATGGCCACACTGGGTTTCAGAACCGTGGATGAAATGGTAGGCCGATCTGATGAGTTGAAAGTACGCAGCGACATAGATCATTGGAAACACAAGTGCCTGGATCTTTCTTCGGTACTCTATCGCGAACCGGAAGCACCCGGCGTGGGAATTTATCATTCCGAAGAACAGGATCATCTGATGGATGCTATTTTGGACTGGAGATTTCTACAAGTTGCACAACCCTCTTTAGAAACGGGCGAAAAAACACACGCAAAATTTGACATTTTAAATACCGACCGAGCTACCGGAACGCTGCTCTCTCATGAACTAACAAAGAAATATGGTTCTCAAGGTTTGCCGGACGATACCATTCATCTTCAGTTGAAAGG
>JBDHYK010000229.1:0-5630 GCA_039811305.1 Niabella sp. | reverse complement strand
AACAGATTGATGCCCGCGCTCGTGAGATTATGGCACAGTTGAAAAAATCGGGTATCAGCGTTAAATACGACGATAATGATAATGCCCGTCCGGGTTGGAAATTTGCAGAGTATGAAATGAAGGGGGTTCCGGTGCGCCTGGCTCTGGGTGCCCGCGATCTTGCCAACAACGTAATAGAAGTAGCTCGAAGAGATACCCGCGAGAAACAATCGGTAAGTTTGGAGGGGATAGCAAGCTTTGTTTCAGAACTGTTGGCCGATATTCAAAATAATATGTTTCACAAAGCAAAAACTTATCGCGATGCTCATATTACACCGGTAGATACCTGGGACGATTTTGTAAATACCCTGGATGAAAAAGGAGGCTTTGTTTTTGCACATTGGGACGGCACCGCCGAAACTGAGGCAGAAATAAAAGAAAAGACAAAAGCCACCATCCGTTGCATACCTATTGATGGCAGTGGTATAGAAACAGGAACCTGTGTGTATAGCGGAAAACCCTCTGGTCAAAGAGTGTTGTTTGCCCGAGCTTATTAAAAAAAGGAAATTATGCGTTACTGATACGTATGCAACAAGGCGTTTTTTATTATGCCTTTAAAGCAAAATTGACGGAAGGTTCGTATTACTGGCTCTAATTTTTTCAAGCCGCAAATCAAAAATTGAGACCCCTGTAGAATCCTCCTTTTCCTTTTGTTCTGCTTGCCGATTTTTTCTTTCAGTAAAAATTGGGGGATCCACAAGCCTGCTTTTTTTTCGTTGATGATACAAAAAGTTCAGTTTCTGAACGCGCACAAGTGGCGAAAAACAACCTGTTGAGGGATGCAGCCCGGTGGTCGTTGTAAACATGACTAACATCATGTTATAGAATGACCTAAAACAAGTACCGGGAACTATTTTTTCGATAGCTTTGCATTCTGAATTGCTAAAGAACGCTTTATGAAAGGAAAAGATTAATTTGTTCATAAATTTAAAACAAAAAGTATGTTACGACAAGAAAAAATTTACACACACCCAACGGATATAAAAACCGAATTAGAAGGTTGGGTAAACGAGTTACAAAAATTTCTACAACCCAAAGCTGTGCATTGGTGCGATGGTACCGAAGAAGAATACAATCGTCTTTGCCAGCTGTTGGTTGACAAAGGAACCTTTATAAAACTAAACCCTGAGAAGCGCCCCAACAGCTACGCTTGTTTTAGCGATCCCAGCGACGTGGCGCGTGTAGAAGATAAAACCTTTATTTGCAGCCACCGTAAAAGTGATGCAGGCCCTACCAATAACTGGATGGCTCCTGCTGAAATGAAAACCATTCTGAATGGTTTGATGGAAGGCACTATGAAAGGCCGCACGATGTATGTGATTCCTTTCTGTATGGGTCCTGTAGGATCTCCACTTTCCAGATATGGTATTGAAATAACAGACTCGGAATATGTGGTAACCAATATGCGTATTATGACGAGAATGGGTTCTCACATTCTCCCTTATATTTATGAGCAAGGGTATGTAAAATGCCTGCACAGCATTGGAGCTCCGCTCGAAGAAGGACAGCAAGATGCTAAATGGCCCTGCAATCCTACCGTTAAATATATTTCTCACTTCCCAGAAGAAAGATTGATTATTTCTTACGGTAGTGGTTATGGTGGAAACGCCCTTTTAGGTAAAAAATGCTTCGCGTTGCGTATTGCATCTGTAATGGGGAACGAAGAAGGGTGGTTGGCCGAGCACATGTTGCTGATGGGTGTAGAGAATCCTCAAAAAGAAAAAACCTATGTAGCGGCTGCATTCCCAAGCGCTTGCGGTAAAACCAACTTCGCCATGTTGATTCCTCCAAAAGAATTTGAAGGATGGAAAGT
Source organism: Niabella sp. (assembly GCA_039811305.1). Lineage (GTDB taxonomy): Bacteria > Bacteroidota > Bacteroidia > Chitinophagales > Chitinophagaceae > Niabella. Next base: position 3,778 of record JBDHYK010000229.1, on the reverse strand, counting down.
AACCACCGTTGGTGATGATATTGCCTGGATTCATAAAGGGAAAGACGGCGGTTTATACGCTATAAACCCCGAAGCAGGTTATTTTGGAGTAGCTCCCGGTACCAACGAAAAGACCAATCCCAATGCAATGGCGTCTATTACCGCCAATACCATATTCACCAACGTAGCAATTACAGAAGATGGCGACGTATGGTGGGAAGGAATGACAAAAGAAGTACCCGCCAACCTTACTGATTGGCATGGTAACAAATACGATCCCACAAGCGGCAAGCCTGCTGCACACCCTAACTCTAGGTTTACAGCACCTGCCGAACAAAACCCTGCAATTGATGCCGATTGGGAAAAACCCGAAGGAGTTCATATTGAAGCCTTCTTGTTTGGCGGACGCCGTGCTACAGGAGTACCTTTGGTGTACCAATCTTTCAACTGGAACTTCGGCGTGTACCTTGCCAGCACCATGGGTAGCGAAATGACTGCAGCAGCCTTTGGCGAAGTAGGTAAAGTACGTCGCGATCCATTTGCAATGTTGCCTTTTATGGGTTACCACATGGGAGATTACGTGAACCATTGGTTAGATTTTGGACGCGACCTGCCCAATGCACCTCGTATTTTCGGTGTAAACTGGTTCAGAAAAGACAAAGACGGCAACTTTATTTGGCCAGGATTTGGACAAAACGTGCGTGTATTGCAGTGGATTGTTAGCCGCGTACACGGTGGCGCCGGAGCCGTAGAAAGCCCCTTAGGCTGGATGCCACGCTACAAAGATCTGAACTGGGACGGATTGGATTTTTCAGAAGAACAATTTAACAGCCTTATGACCGTGGATCGTGAACCCATGAAACAAGAGTTATTTGGTCATGAGGAGCTGTTCGAAAAAATGTACGACAAACTTCCAAAAGAATTTTTCTACATGAGAGAATTATTATTATCAGCTCTGTGGAGGTCTCCTGAAAAGTGGAGCCTGCAACCCGAGAGCGAATAATAGAAACTTGGTTTTTAATTAACATTGTTTGCCTTTTTGTTTTGTTGATTTAGCAATACTACAGGAGCCGGGTGTTCTCATCTGGCTCCTGTGCTTTTTTGGAGAATTTTGAGCTACTCACAAACGGTAAACCCCATATATTTAAGTTAGTGCCCGTTTAATAAACATACACGATTACCTTTGTTGTTTTAGAAAATTAAATGAGACGATGATTCCAGTAAACAAACTGATACCCGCAATCAGGCAGTTTGAAAATCAGGGGCGGGCATTAGAGGTGTCGGCAGATGAAAGAGCATCCTTGTTACAAACGGTAAGCCAGTACACGGAGTCTTTCCTAAATTCGCTGCCGCGACAAAAAACTTATGAAAAAGAAGGGCACAGAAGACTGCACGATGATGATGCATTTGAAATTAAAAATGGCACAAAAAGTATTGGGTCTATTATTTCTCTGTTACAAAAAAGAATAGATGGTATCGGCTTGAATCCCCCATCGGGTGGCCAGTTGGGCTATATCCCAACGGGCGGCATTTACACAGCCGCTTTAGGAGATTATATTGCCGCAGTTACCAACCGCTATGCGGGTGTATTTTATGCATCGCCAGGAGCGGTGCGCTTGGAAAATGCACTCATCCGGTGGGTTGCTAAATTGGTAGGGTATAAAGAAAACTTTGGAGGAAACCTTGCATCCGGCGGAAGCATAGCCAATCTGATTGCCTTATCAGCTGCCCGCGAAGCTGGAAAAAGCAAAACAAACGACCCCACAACCTGGGTAGTGTATTTGTGCCAGCAATCGCACCACAGCATATTAAAAGCGTTGAAGATAACCGGTATGGATGTTTGCGTAATTCGGGAGATCCCCTTAGACGAAAACTATCGTATGGATACCCGATTGTTGCGAAAACAAATAAGAAAAGACAAAAAAGAAGGGTTGCACCCCCTGCTGCTTTGTGCTAATGCCGGCTCCACCGATGTTGGCGCGGTGGATCCTCTGGAAGAAATGGGCAGCATGGCCAAAGAATTCAAATTATGGTTTCATGTAGATGCGGCTTATGGTGGGTTTTTTCTGCTCACCAAAGATGGCAGAGAGCAACTAAAAGGGATCCACCTGGCCGATTCCATTATATTAGATCCGCATAAAGGGTTGTTTTTACCTTATGGCCTGGGCATTGTTATTGTAAAAGATGTAAAATACCTGCTTGCAGCCAATAATTTTGATGCCAATTATATGCAGGATGCCTTCAACGCCGATGAAGAACTGTCGCCTTCGCAACTTTCTCCCGAACTCAGCAGGCATTTCAGAGGCCTTAGAATGTGGCTCCCTCTGAAACTTCATGGAATTAAGCCATTTGCCGCCAACTTAGAAGAAAAGCTATTGCTGACCCGTTATTTTTATGAGAAAGTAAAAGAGTTGGGTTTTCAAACAGGGCCCTGGCCCGATTTATCGGTGGTTATTTTCTGGTACGAACCCGCCAACGGCAACGCCAACGATTTCAACCGAAAAATAGTGGCTCAAATTCAAAATGACGGCAGATTATTTATTTCATCTACCACCATCAATAATAGATTTTTGCTCCGGTTTGCGGCCCTTTCCTTTAGAACCCATTTACAACATGTGAACCTGTTGTTAGAACAATTAGAGGAAGCTCTTAAGATTGTGCAAAAAGGTAGTAACCATTAAAAACTTAGTCCGGATCAGCAATTTTCATATTTCAAAAAACAAAGAATGCCTAAACCTTTGTTCTTGTGTAGCAAGGGTTTTTAGCTTAAATTTGCATAAAATCAAATCATTATATCATGGAAGAACGGATTAGTAAAATTATTACCAATACTGAAGAAAGTATGAGCAAAGCCCTGACGCATTTAGAAGCCGAATTAGCTAAAATAAGAGCCGGGAAAGCTACCCCACAAATTTTGGATGGTATCGTTGTTGATTATTACGGTTCGCATGTACCCATCAACCAGGTAGCCAATATTACCATTATGGATGCCCGTACCCTAAATGTGCAGCCCTGGGAAAAAAACATGCTCCAACCAATTGAAAGAGCCATCATTGCCGCAAATATTGGAATTACTCCACAAAATGATGGGGTAAATATTCGCTTGTTCTTACCGCCACTTACAGAGGAAAGAAGAAAAGAATTGGTAAAAAGGAGCCATAACGAAGGAGAAACTTCCAAAATAGGTGTGCGAAACGGCAGAAGAGACGCCATCGAAGCCATTAAGAAGCTTCAAAAAGAAGGCTTAAGCGAGGATACCGCCAAAGATACAGAGGAGAGAATACAACAAATTACGGACAAATACATTGTTAAGGTAGAAAAGTATTTGGCTACCAAGGAAAAAGAAATAATGGCTATTTGATCGAAACGGCCTTAAAAAGCGGGCTCAATTCCTTTCATTTGTACCAATTTTTAATAATTATTACTATGAGTTTCGAAAGTTTTAAAAAAATCAGCACCCGTGCTCCCGAAGATTTCAAAAAAAAGAGCACAAAGGAGAACACGGAAAAATTGGTAGAAGAATTGAACGAACTGCAAAACCTGCTTTATGCCGAAAGTAAGCACAGTATTCTGGTGGTTTTGCAGGGGTTGGATGCCAGCGGTAAAGATGGTGCCATTCGAAAAGTTTTTGGCCGAATGAATCCGCAGGGGGTGGACGTTGCGTCGTTTAAAGTGCCAACTGAGGAAGAAGCTTCGCATGATTTTTTGTGGCGAATTCATAAAAACACACCAGCAAAAGGTAGGATCCAGATTTTTAACCGTTCCCACTACGAAGATATCTTAGTAACCCGAGTGCATG
>JBDHYK010000228.1:0-5659 GCA_039811305.1 Niabella sp. | reverse complement strand
AGTTGTTCGCCTTCCACGGCGTATCCCTGAATCGGATATTTGTTGGCAAAGCCTTTTGTTCCGGTTAGTTGATACATACGGGAGTATGGGCGTGGCGTCATTACATTATGTTGTATTTGTATGGTTTTGCCGTTCTCGGTTTTTATCATTGTGATGGTATGGTCGCCATTTCTAAAGTCGGCGGGATACTCTCCTTTCATTTTTTTCCACTCTTCCCTGCCATTGAAGGGCTTTGTGTCAACAGACACCAGGTAGTTCATTTTATCGCCCCGATGGATATTTAAAGCCTGGCAAACCGGCCCAATACCGTGGGTAGGATATACATCGCCCCGATAGTCTTTGTTATACTCTAAGCGCCAGTTATTCCAATACGATTTCCAAAAATCGGACAGGTCGTGTATGTAAGCGCCTTCGCCATGGATAATTTCGCCAAACAATCCTTGTTGCGCCATGTTGAGCGTGGTAAGTTCAAATTGGTCGTACACGCAATTTTCCAACATCATACAATGTTTGCGGGTTCTTTCAGACGTATTGATCAGCGACCAGATATCGTTCATGTTCATGGCTGCCGGTACTTCGATGGCTACGTGCTTTCCTTTTTCCATTGCATATAGCGCCATAGGAACGTGGTGCTTCCAGTCGGTAACAATATACACCAGGTCAATATCGTTCCGGTCACATAACTGCTTCCAGGCGTCATCGGTTCCTGAGTAGCCAGCAGCACGGGCTAACTTATTTCTTTCTAAAATTTTCTGAGATGCTTCTACGCGCTCGGGTCGCAGATCGGCTAATGCAACCACTTGTGTGTTAGGAATATTGATCCAGCGCTCCACCGCGCCCGGACCTCGCATGCCTAACCCAATAAATCCAACCCGAACCACGGGAATTTTTGGAGCTGCGAATAACAACATATCTTTTTGTCCGGCGGGGCGAATGGGGATCTGTGTTACAATCGTTTTGTTTGATTTCATAACACTGCTGCCGGATGCCGCCTGTTGCGATGGGCCACAGGCTGTAAACATCAGCAAACCAAAAATTGCTGGCAGGATTTTATTGATCAATTTTTTCATGAGACACTCTATTTATTAGTTTACAATTAATTACAAAGTTAGGTACCCTATTTCAAGGGTTTGATCCAATAGCTGTATTGGTAGGTTCCGGGTTTTACCCAGTATTTCTGCAATGGCCATGCTCCCCAGCTATCTATTCCCATCACGCCCAATTGGTACAGATCCACATGCATAAAAATTCTGTCACGTTCTACCAATTCTCCAGAGTGATATTGCCTTTTACGAGCTTCAGGATCCAGATCATCCAAATTATAAGGAAGCGCTGCCACACTAAGCAAACTATCGGCAAACTCAAATTTCAGTCCCTTACCTTTTGCGTCGGTGAAGGTAATCCATCGTACATCCGTTTTGTTGCCGCTTTCCTGTGGGCGGGCGTAGGCAAAATATTGTTGCGATAAAGTTTGGGTATAAAGTCCAACATTTGCCGCGGCTTTCCGATCCCAATAGTTTTCCCAGGGGCCGCGACCGTACCATTGAATGCGATTCAGCTTTTTATTCAGTTCCAGATCATTACCGGCACGCATCACCGTACGCAATTTTTCAGCTTTGTTAATTGTGAAATTATTTTTCACCTGTAAGGTTCCATCTCCATGCACTGTAAAAGTTTGCTCCGTTTTGGCTTTTCCATTTAAAATTTCTTTTGTAAAAGTAATTTTATACTCGCTATTTGAGACCTTTTCCTTTTCTACGGTGGCCACCTTTCCGGTACTGTACACATTCCGCCACTCCCTTAAAGAAACATTCAAACCGGCACCAATATCATTGTCGGTTGGCGCGCGGTAGAAAGCTGGTTGCGGCCCGTTTTCAATTAGTTCTGTACCTTTTACTTTGTAGGATGTTAAAATTCCTTTTTCTGCATCAAAGATTACAACAAAGTCTTTGCCTGTGATTGCAATTGTATTGTTTGAAGTTGTTTCCGAGAGGGCGGCTTTGCTGCCGCTGGCAACAAATGGCAGCGCTTGTCCGTGATAAGGAAACTGATCGTACGCTATTTCATAATCTTTCTCCAGAAAAGGTTCGGCTGTTTTCAGTTTATAAGAAACATTTAAAAAATACTCCTTACCTGCTGCCAATTTTGTTTTTATAGGAAGCGACACCACCCTGTTTGCCCGGGGTTGGATGTTGACATCTTGCACCGATCCCTTTTCTACCATTACACCATCCGCAATTAGCGACCAGTCTAATTTCACGTTACTAATATCTCTGAAAAAATAAGAATTCGTAACGGTCAGTTGATTATTGCCGGCGTATTGAGTTTTAACAAACTGGTGTACTTTTTTCAGTTCAATAGCCATTGGGGTTAACTGGCGGTAGGCTGTAACCACACCTTTTACGCAAAAATCATTATCGCTCAGGTTTTCATCTACAGGGCCTTCTAACGGGTAGTCGCCTCCGTAGGTCATTATTCTTTTGCCATTTTTAACGGTATCAAAGCTTTGATCAATCCATTCCCACACGTAACCACCCTGGGTTCCGGCAGTGGTTTCGATCGCATCCCAGTATTCTTTAAAATTTCCCAGACTATTTCCCATAATGTGGGCATACTCACTCATGATAAGGGGGCGGGGATCCTTACTTTTACCAAAATTTGCTACGGTTTCCGGTTCGGGGTACTGCGGGCAGATGACATCGTTGTTGTAATCATATTCAGCTCGTTCGTATTGTACGGGGCGGTTATCCATTTTTTTCAGCCAGTCGTAGGCTTCGTACATATTTACGCCGTTCCCTGCTTCGTTACCCAGGGACCAGGTGATGATGGAAGGGAAATTTTTATCCCGCTCGTACATTCGGGTAATTCGATAAAAATGCGGATTGCGCCATTTCTTTTTGTTGGCTAAGGTGAATTCCAAATCATAACCCAATCCATGCGATTCGATATTGGCTTCATCAATTACATATAAGCCAAATTCATCACAAAGCTCAATCCAATAGGGATCTGGGGGGTAATGAGAATGACGAACCGCGTTAATATTCAGTTTCTTCATCATCTCCATATCTTTCAACATGTCCTGCCGGCTTAGTGTGTGACCCGTTTTAGGATTGTGTTCGTGGCGATTGGCGCCTTTGAAGAAAACCCGTTGCCCATTTACCAAAAAGTTGCGATCTTTTATCTCGATACTCCTGAAACCTACCCGTACTGGAACCACCTCTATCACAGTACCTCCCTGATCTTTCAAGGAAAGGTACAGGGTGTAAAGATTTGGAATTTCGGCCGACCAGGGTTTTACTCCCGGAATGGTTTTTCTGAACTTTATATTGGTTTTATATTGTCCTAAAACAGATGCTGATTTAGAACTTTCTTTGAAAACAGAGGTGCCCGAGGCATCCACCAATTCCATCTCTACAGTAAAATTATCTGGTTTGGAATGATAGGTTTTGGATTCTTTCTTATAACTATTTACCTCGATACTGGCTTTCAACTCTCCATCGGTGTAGTTATTGATCAGGTTGCCCGAAATTTTAAAATCGCGGATATCTAATTTAGGTGTGCTATACAAATACACATCACGTTCAATACCAGAAATCCGCCACATATCCTGACACTCCAGATAGCTTCCATCGCTCCAACGATATACTTGTAAGGCAATCAGATTTTCACCGGGTTTTACGTATTCGGTAATATCAAACTCCGCCGCTAATTTACTGTCTTCACTGTAGCCCACTTTCTTCCCGTTCACCCAAATAAAGAAAGCCGACTTCACCGCGCCTAAATGAATAAAAACTTGCCGGCCACTCCAGTTATCAGGAATCATAACCTTTTTTCTGTAAGATCCTACCGGATTATTATCGGCTGGAATATCGTAGGGCGGGTTCAATTGTCCATAGCGTTTGGCATGGCCCACAAACTCATAGGGCTGGTTCACATAAATTGGCAACCCGTATCCATTGAGTTCCCAGTTGGCAGGTACCGAAAAATTGACCCATTTCGTATCGTCGAAATTTGTTTTGTAAAAATCCTGCGGGCGATCGTTTGGGTTTTTCACCCAGTTAAATTTCCACAACCCATTTAACGACTGAAAATAGGCCGAATTTTCTTTCGCGCGTTTCTCGGCTAATTCGCGGTTTTCGAAAGCAAAACCATGCGCACGCATGGGCATACGATTCAGGGATACAATTTCGGGAGTCAGCAGCTCCACGGGCAAATTTTGCGCTGAAACTTGCAGCAAAACAAACGAAAAACTTAATAGAAAAGCAATTCTCATAATTGTTGTTTTAAAATTCTTTGATGGCATCTTTACAAAGAAACGAATAAACCGGGACTAAATATTGCGCAAACGATTGACTAACTTTCAAAAACGCAGAAATTCTTCTCAATCCAGGCAATTATGGCTTAAACGAGCGAAGTTCTGCCTGCAAATGCTCTATACTTTCCAATAAACGATGAATCACTTCTATGCCTTCTATATTAATATCGAGTTCGTAATACAATCGCCTGAACTTATCAAGTGCCTGTAGCTCCGCAACATCAATATTTATCTGTTCTTCTTCCTGTCGAAACTCAATCAGTCCATGTTCGTGCAGGGACTGTACAAAGGATTTCTGCACGCTGTAATATTTACAACACTCGTCGAGAGAAATAAATGTTTTGCTGCCCATAAATTATTTTTTTTCCGCTTCGCGGGACAATTGTTCAAAGAGTTCTTTTTCTTTTGGCGTAAGGTTTTTTGGTATTTGTATTTGCCAGGTAATGTATAAATCGCCAAATTCACCTTCTTTTTTATATACGGGAAATCCCTTCCCTTTTAGTCGGATTGTGGTACCGGTTTGTGTTTCAGGGGCTACGGTTAGTTTCACCTTACCATCTAAAGTAGCTACTGTTTCGTCTCCACCCAAAATGGCTTTGTAGAGGTTCAAACGCACATCCAGATACAAATCGTTTCCTTTTCTTTTAAAAGCGGTGTTATTTACAATATTAAAAGTAATGTATAAATCACCGGCAGGGCCTCCATTAGCGCCAGGGCCTCCATATTCTTTTATTCGAATTTCCTGGCCATTTTCTACACCGGCTGGCACGGTAATCCGGATATTTTTCCCATTAACAGAAAAAGTTTGCTGATGCGTTTTATAAACGTCTGTCAATTGAAGCTGCAACGTAGTTCGGTAATCCTGCCCCCGAAATTTAGCTTGCTGGCTACCGGGGCTGCTTCGACCAAATATGGAGGAGAAAAAGTCGCTAAAATCGGCGCCTTCCTCGTCGGAGTAGGTATAATATTGCCCATGACCACCAAAGGGACTACCGGAACCAAAGCTACCCTCACCCCTACTTTGCTGTTGTTTACGAGCTTGCTCAAACTGGTCAGCGTGCTTCCAGTCCTTACCATATTGGTCATATTTTTTTCGCTTTTCAGGATCACTTAATACTTCGTTGGCTTCATTTATTTCTTTGAACCGCTTTTCCGAGGCTTTATCATTAGGGTTTAAATCGGGATGATGTTTGCGAGCCAATTTTCGATAGGCTTTCTTTATGTCATCAAAGGAAGCATTTTTGTTGAGTCCTAAAACCTTATAATAATCTATAAATTCCATTATACATGTAATAAAAGGCCAATTTAGCAAAAAATTTAAACATTTTCACAGTAAGCAGAACA
>JBDHYK010000227.1:0-5679 GCA_039811305.1 Niabella sp. | reverse complement strand
AGCGATTGACAAATTAAAAGCTTTGGCAGAAAGTGCAAAAGTTTGTATGTTCTGTACTAATTTAGAAGAACAACCGATATCTACAAGACCCATGCTGATACAGGAAGTGGACGAAAAAGGCGATATGTGGTTCTTAAGTTCCGAAATTAGCGATAAAAATGTGGATGTAAAAATTGGAGACAAAGTGCAATTGCTATTCACAAATTTAAAAGCCAACGAGTACCTGACTGTATATGGTAGTGCTTATATTTACAACGACAAAAAGATTATTGAACAAAAAGCAACCCACTCCGTAAAGGCCTGGATACCAAAAGGTAATGAAGACCCTAACATCGCACTCATCCGAATTATACCGTTCGACACTTATTATTGGGATAAAAACCAGGGAGCCTTAACCATTTAGAGCCGTTGAGGGTGAAGTTATAATTCGATAATTTTTTTACGGCGTAAGCTATCCACTTGTTCTAAAAAGTTCTTTATTACCGGAAGTGCTTTTTCTATTGCATTTTCCATTTCTTCTTTCCCTCCCGGGAGTGAAGGAATTTGGTGATTCGTATTCCTTTGTGCGCTTGCTAATTGACGCTCCAACAGTGTATAATGATTGTAGAGGCTGTCAATAAGCAGATCTTGTACTTCAGCTTGTAGTACAATACCCACGCTGTCCCAGTTGATAAGGGTGTACCGGGTTCTTAATCTGTTTTCCAATTCGGGCCAATTCGCATGAGTCAGAACTTGAACATAGCGATTTTTAAAAGCCAATTTTTGTTGATCCGTCATAGACTCTGCCAATTGCAGTTCTATATGCTTCCAGCTTTCTTCGGCATAAATTCGTGCAGCTGCTTTAACCGCTGCGTCAATTGTTTGTTCTTCGCTGTCAGAAAGCTTTGTCGTTGTTGCTTTTACGTATTGAGCCGGTATAGGGTTTGAGCTTTCTTCTCCTGCAATCTCCGATTTAGGATTTTCTTGTGTCAGCGAATGTTTTTGCGGAGAAGTTGTAGCTGGCAGATTGCGTGCGACCCATTTCCTCGCCTGTACGTTTTTCGATTTAGAAATTTTTCTAACTTCAACACCATCAAGGGATCCGGAACTGAGAAGAGATCCAGTATTTCTCAGACTTTGAGAAACAGAAGACTTCTGCTTAAACTCTGTACCCCTGGGGCTGATTATGGACAGCGCGAAACAAAAAAGCAACACGCCAATATTTGTCGCTATCGTTCGTGCGCCGGGTAGCAATCTCGTTTGTTTTCCCAAAATACATTCTATCCGATTCAATAATTCATAGGAATTACCTAAAACAGGCAGTACAAATTGCGGCTTGGGTGCCTGGCATAATTGGGCAATCTGGTAAAGTGCTGTAGCATAAATTTTTGGATCATACTCAAATTGCATCACCCACCGATCTGCATTTTTCTCCCGTTCGCTTTGTTGAAATCGAATAAGAGCCATAACAAAAGGGTTGAAATACAATACAACTTTTACCAATTGATTGATCCAGTTAATGACATAATCATTTCTTTTTATATGAGCCAGTTCATGCAACAAGATGGCCTCTAATTGTACGGCAGACAATTGCGTTGCGATGGAAAAAGGCAACAGGATGACAGGTTTTAAAAAACCAAACGTAATGGGCGAATCCACCAGGTGCGAAAAATATACTTGCACCTTTCGTGTTATTCCTAAGTAGGAGGACGCATCCAAGGCAAAAATTTTAATGTGTCCGGGAACTCGTTCCAAACCGAATCTCCTTAACCGATGTATTTTTTGAACACCTATAACCAATCTCACCAATTGAAAAATAAAAATAACGAGATAAGCAACGGCAAGCAGGTGGAATATTTTGAACGCCAAACCCTCACTTTGAAACGATAGCAGCCTGTCGTAAACGGCAGTTTTTGAAAAAACAAGATAAAAAAAGGTAAAAACAAAACTACAAAAAGTCAAAATCGTTGCTGCAAATCCAATGGCTTCGATGCGTTTTGTAGAAACAGGCTTTATCGCATATAAAATAAGTAGTACCAGCAACCATACTACCCCAGCCTGCCAAAAGCTATGAAGTAGGGAATTGCCTAATGCCCATAAAACACGTTCTACCCAGGAGCCTGGCTCAATCATTCGTTTTCAGGTTGTTAATTAGTAATTGAATTTTCTCCAGTTCATCCTCAGACACTTTCTGTTCGCCTAAGGCCTGCAACACCAACTGCCCGGGTGAACCGCCAAAAAGTCCGCGAATCATCTTTCTAACCAAAAATTTTTGAGTGTGTTCTTTGTTCACGGCGGGTTTATACACATGGGTTCGATGGGAGGCATCGCGCACAACCAATCCTTTTTCAAGCATTATTTGCATAAGCTTTAATGTAGTAGTGTAGCCGGTGTCTTTTGCTGGTACCATCTGCTCGTGTACCTCTCTAACGGTTGCTTTTCCAGCCGCCCACAATACTTGTAGAATCTCCAGTTCACTTTCTGTAGGTTTCAATGCTTTCGTTTCCACGATATATAAAGTTTTACGCAATTTACGATTCATTTCGTAATCAAGGATATCTTTTATATTCAAACTCTGGTTTTTAACAAAACCTTGCATAGCGCCGTTTCTGCGAAAACAGCAGTTGGTACAATTTCAAAGAGGATGCAGCGATCGAAGCATATCGGGCTGGGGAGGCGCTTTACATTTTCAGAAAAAATTTACTGGCGTATTCGGGCTGCTAACAAGCGTAATTGGGTTGCAATCTTATTTTTTGAAGATTTTGAGCCTCGGTAAGTTGGTTTTCTCTCTAATAAAACAGCAGGGTTTTCCTCTGACACGGTTTCAGATTCATGATTTCTTGAATTGTTGTTTTGGATAGGTGGCTTCACAGGTTTTATTTTCGGAACCTTTCTCAGGGTATCTGCCGCAGTATGCATAGAATCTGCAAGTTTTTGAGACACCCTTGGGGCGGCAATGAACTCAGAAACTTTTTTTATGACAATGGGTAAAATAAGACGTTGCAAAAAACCAGACCGTTTGGGGTACAGCTTTTTCAACAACAACTCAGTTCCGGCTGCCAGCCCCTGGCTTACTAATGGGTTGGCGCTCATTGATTTAAAAATAGTTTGCAAACTGCTATTCTCGTTGGTAAATACGCTAAACGGGTTTAATTCATCTCTTATTTCGGTAAAAGAATTTCGAATGGTAGCCCTGTGCATCTTTACGGCAGCTTTCAGGCGTTGTTTTTCTGCCAAAAGATCTTCGCGGCTATCTATTATGTCTTTTAAATCTCTAATCATAGATGTTTTTAATAATAAAATTTCTTAAAAAGGGAATAATCACTTTGCCTTTGAGCAGCATAATTACCAGAAAACACAACAAAAGAAAACCTGCCATTATGAAAAAGCCATACATACTATTGCCCAGCAACTGACCCAGCCAGTAAGCAAGCCCAATGCCGGCAAACAAAAAAGAAAAAAAGGCCAGGGCAGCTAATAACAGATACACAATGAACAGGGATCCTAATTTACTGCCTTTGTCAACCGCGTTTAATACGCTTAGGTTATAGTAGTCTTTTACCATTTCCTCCACATTGTCGGCAACACTTTCTATTTTATCTTTTATATCAAACATAAAATTGGTTTGTAGGGTTCTTAAAGAAAAAAACCGATTAAAACTACCTCTTGTAACCTTAATCGGCTTTTGCATGAGCAGGTTATAAAAACCTACTTCCGTTCGTTTAAAACTTTAGCAAAATTAATTTGTGAACGCTTCGCCCGCGTTGGCTAAGTCTTGACTTTGGTCGTCGTATTCTCTTTTAACTTTGTGCCTGAGTTTACCAACTCCTTCTTTTGCCTTTTGCGCGGCTTTATGAGAAAAATCGGAAAGATTTTCTTTGCCTGATGCAATGAGACTACCCAGCGAATCTGCAAACTCATCGGCTTTGTTCTTCATTTTTTTTCGGGTTTTTTTCCCTTCGTCTGTGTAAAATAAAAGACCGATTGCAACGCCGGCCGCCGCAGCTCCGATAATGCCCAATAAAATTTTGTCTCTGTTTTTCATAAAAAAAATTTATAGATTAAATAATTAGTTTCTTATTATTAATATAGTATATAAAAAACGTACCAAAACCACAGAAACCTGAAATTTTACCAGAAAATTTGTTATTTCTTAGTCTCCCAAATTACTCACTTCTTTATTTAGCCACCTTTTTACGGCTGCTGTAGTTACAGATTTAGGCCGCTCTAAAGGCATTCCTAAGGCTCTGTCCCAGCACAAACTGGATAAAACACCTAATGCTCTGCTCAATGCAAACAATACCGTATAATATTCGTACTCCACCATACCATAGTGTACTAATAACGCGCCGCTATGCGCATCAATATTTGGCCAGGGGTTCTTTATCTTACCTAAAGATTGCAATATCGGGGGTACTGTTTCATAAATTCGCCAAACGGTATTTACCAGCGGATCATTGGGCATATGTTTTTTCCCAAATTCCATTTGTGCTAAAAAGCGTGGGTCGGTTACCCTAAGCACTGCGTGTCCATAACCCGGAACCACTTTCCCCTCGCCCAGTGTTTTTTTCACATACTCGGCAATTTGTTCTCCACTGGGGCTTGCCGTTTTCAAATCCCGTTGCATATCGTATATCCACTTGATCACTTCCTGATTGGCCAGGCCGTGTAGGGGGCCAGCTAACCCGTTCATCCCCGATGCATAGCTAAGGTAGGGATCACTTAGGGCCGAACCCACCAAATGGGTGGTATGTGCCGATACATTGCCTCCTTCGTGGTCGGCATGGATCAGCATATACAGGCGCATGAGTTCTTTAAACTCTTCTGTGTCGTACCCCAGCATGTGTGCAAAGTTGCCGGCCCAGTCCAATAAACCATCGGGCAGTAAGGCTTTTCCGCGCCTGTATTTTCTTCTATATACATAGGCTGCCACGTGGGGTATCCGGGCAATCAAATCCATCGCATCTTCAAAAGTAGCTTCCCAATATTCGCTTTTTGGTAAATTCCCTGCGGCATATCTGTTGGCAAAATGACTTTCTTTTTGAAGCGCCATCACTCCCACAACAAACATGGTCATAGGGTGAGTTTCTTTGGGTAGAGCCTTCATCGTGTCGAACACATAATTGGGCACATGGCTTCTGCGTTGCAACACAGAGCTCACATGTTCTACATCCGACTCGGAAGGCATTTCGCCAATCAACATCAGATAGAACAAACCCTCTGGCAACGGTTCTGTACCGCCAGGTACCTTAGGCAGGTTCTCGCGCAATTCTGGTATCGTTTTTCTGCGAAACCGAATGCCATGCTGTGCATCTAAAAGAGAGGTTTCCGTAGTTAAAGCAGTCATACCGCGCATACCCTGATAGATCTGAGCCAGTTTGGTTTCTTCAATAACTGTTTCGCCATGCTCTTTGAGCATTTCTTTAATTTCTACTGACATTTTGTCAGCTTGCGCTTTGAACCGTTCTTTTATAATATCCATATACTATCTGATACGTTTTATACTTTTTAATAACAGGCTAAAGGTAATTAAATTCAGACGTTTGAACAAAATATCCCTTGCTTTTTTGGTAGATTGTCAATGAGTTATCTTAGATACGGCAATAGCCCCTCTGGTTGAGATAAGATGGTTAGCCTTTGGAAAGGGTTTTCATATAGAAAAGTTTGCTGGTACATGGTTTCTATATGAGCCAAAAGATG
>JBDHYK010000226.1:0-5752 GCA_039811305.1 Niabella sp. | reverse complement strand
TTCCCTCCGGAGTTAATATAACGAGAATAGAGGGATGGTTATATTCTTTCGTAACCGGATTATATTCGTATTGATAATCAATGGAAGCCATCAGTTTTTTAATATTGTCTGCCGAAGCGGAAAGGGTTTTCCAACCCACGCCGTCCATTTCCCACCGTTTTTGATAGGTAGATAAATCGGTTGGCGTATCGCTACTGTCAAAAGAAAAACTAACAACCGAAAAATCTTTTCCCAAACCCTTCTGATCTTTGATTGCCGATTGTAGCCCATTGCTAATCACACCACAGATAGAATGGCATTTGGTATAAATGGGAGAAATAATCAGGGGTTTTTTGTTCTGAGAACTTAACAAATTTATGCTATTCCCGTTGGCATCAAAAACCGGTATATTGGCTGCTTGCTGAGCCAAATATTTTTTTTCATTGGGGAAATTGAAACTACTGAGCAACCCTGTTAAAGGCAGTAACCATAAAATTAATTTTTTCATATTCATACCGGGTTAGTAATACCAGCCGCTGTCCGGTATTCATGTGCGTCTATTCTCTGTGATTGCGGTGATGCAACTCTATTTTACATTCCAGGTGGCCGCCAGCCATTTCCAGTTCAGGAAGAAGAGTGCTATAAATACTAATAAGAACACCATTGTAAGCACCAGGGTACCGGGTGCCTCAAAGCCCTTATGTGGTTTTGCAGCGGGTGCTAACGGAGAAATCACTAATTGCATATCTTCCTTTCCATTTACTTTTGGCCCGAAAAATACAGATACCACAACAATACCGATCCAGATAAGCGTTGCTAAAAATGCCAGGGAACCGCCCAGCATCATCAAAGCCCAGAAAAAGTCAACAGCAGGGTTAAAATTGTAGGTAAATGGACCTCCGGAAAAAGTAGAATCCCAATGCCTCCGCGGTACACCCAGTTGCCCAAGAACGATCATGGAAATAGAAAGCAATGCGATACCGATGAAAAACATCCAGGGTTGCCATTTTGCCCATCCAAAACCTACAATTTTTCTCCTGAAAATTAAGGGAATCAGATAATACGTGATGCCCATAAATGTTAGAGTAGTGCCAATTACAACGGTTCCTTTAAAGTGCCCGGGAATGGCAATCGTATTGTGCACAATAATATTGGTTTGTTCCATGCCAAAAATTACTCCGGTAGTACCACCGATGAATCCAAAACCAATGATTGCTAAAATAATGGAGGAAAATGCCGGGTTCCCCCAAGGGGCTTTGGAAAGCCATTCAAACCATCCTTTATTGTATCCCCATCGGCGTTGCGCCGATTCAAAAGAAGAAGGAACTGCAAAAGCATGAATCATAGAGGCTAATACAGCCAGGTACATGGCATAACTGGTATTCCAAACCTTCCAGGCACTACTTACTCCCGGATCGGTGAGCAGGTGGTGTGCAGAAGCTAAACATATAAACAAAATATACAACACAAACGCCGACCGCGATACCCTTTCATTAATTGAAGTGCCGCCCACAACTAAAAACGAAGTCATGTACCAAATAGAAACCATGGCTGCTACGTTTATTTGTTGTGAGGAGTGCCCCAGCCCCCACCAGATTAATTTATACATGCCCGCGTCAATATTTTGAATCAGACCTACCGACCATAAAAACGTGGGAATATAAATCAATGCGCCCGATGCAAGCGTAATCACAGCAATAATGGCCGCCGTCATTAAACCATAGGTAACCAATGGCATGGTTTCTCCATATGCTTTTTCTTTTCGGGCAATCATCAGGTTGCCAAAAAACAGAATCACGGCCAATAATGCACCCACCGCAAATAAAATTACTCCCAGGTAATACAAGGGATGCGCTTTTAGGGGCGTGTACGAAGTAAGCATCACGTCTGCTTTCCCCATTAAAATCATCACGTTGGCCATAACTAAGCCGGCTACCATGAGTAAAAAGGCAATCCATCCTAATTTAGGTGCACAAAAACGGGTATTTAATATTACGGTAGAACCAAAATACAGCCCTGCAACCTCAAAGAAAATGATCCAAAAAATAAGCGCATTTAAGCCATGAAAAGTTACTAACCGATAATACCATTCTGCATTAAGCAGGTGTACAGGCTGGTATCTTGTAAACACCAACAATACCGCCGCAATAACGGCAAGCAGTAGTGAAATTACCGCAAACACGGCATTATACCGGATTAGCTTTTCTGATTGCAAGTCAACCTTAAATCCTGTTATATCACAAGTACGAAACATAATTAAAATTTTTAAGAGTTAATTTTTAAGAGATTTGATATAGGCAGTTACCTGATCAATCTCTTCATCAGTAATCGGAAAAGCAGGCATCACCGTAGTTTCAAATCCTACTGTGATTTTTTGTTGAGGGTTTGTAATGGATTCGCGGATATAGTTTTCATCTACTGTTACATCGAATGTTTTACCATTTTCTTTTACTTTTTCAGTTTTCCCAAACAAACCGTTCCATGCCGGGGCTAACTGAGAGCTGCCATCTGTTTTATGACAGGCAGCGCATCCTTTAAGAGTATAAACCTGCTCGCCTAAAAGCACCATTTCCTGCTCGGACAGAGCTTCTCCTTTTTTCTCGGTTACCACATCAGGGGCTTTTTTAAGATTGGTATAGCCGTAAATTTTCAGGTCTTCTTCTTTTTCAATCACTACTATTTTCCCAATCATGGTATGATGTCCAATTCCGCAAAACTCGTTGCATAAAATTTTATATTCTCCAGCCTCGGTGGGTTTAAATTCTAACACATAGTCATAACCTGGGTACACTTGAAAGTTCATATTTACCGGTTGTATGGAAAATCCGTGCATCACGTCTTTGGAAGAAATGTGAAAATTGTAGGCCTGATCCTTTTGAAGGATCAACACAGGGCTCCACCGCCACATTTCCCCCATTATAAATACGTCACTGTTGGGTTGTGGCCGCACAATTGGGATGGTATTGTCCACTCCCACCATATTTTGCTTAATATAGGCTTCTGTTAGTTTTGCAAATTCAGTGGTGGTAGTCCGATAGGTAGTGCTGGAAGGATTTTGTTTGCCGTAAATGTGCCACATAATCATCCATATGAATAACACAATACAGAGAATCAGGGCAATCACCATCCACATTTTTTCGTCTTTGGCAACCTTTTTATAGTACCAACCTTCTGCGGGGCTCAATAAACTCATAATCTGTTATTTTTTTGGTGAAAAGATTATTTTAATAGTTTTTGTTTGATGGCTTCCGGTATGGCGGGCAGGTTACTGAGTTCCATTACACCCCATAACAGATAGAATATGGCATAAATGGTTACCCCCAGAAAAAGTAACAACATAAAATCGTCCATTATCATTTTTGAAAACGGAGTTTTCTTACTCTCGTCATGCAGATCGTTTTCCATGTTTTATTGTTTTGTGATGATTTAGTTCACTTACACTATAAAACTAAATGGGATACAACAAAACTGGTAACAACCGGCTGAAATAATTATTCAAAAAATACGATTTCGTACTTTTTACAGAACAAGGAATTCGAACCTGGGTGTTGGATTAGGCCGGTTGGCCCGAAATAGCACGCAGAGAATTGATATGCAGGTAGTTGAATCTTTTTCCCGTACATTTTATATAACCCTTTGCCTCAAAGTCTTTCAGGGTTTTAGAAACCTGTTCTTTTGTAGTACCTGCAAGATCTGCAATATCCTGCCGGTAAAAATCTACACGAAAACTCAGTTTCTTTTCTTCGTATTGGTAAAGGTTGGCTAAATTCACCAGCGCTTCGGCTACTTTTTCCCGTACGGTTTTATGTGCAAGACTGAGCGCTTTTTTCTCGGCTAACAACAGTTCAGTTAAGCAGGCGTCGAAAATAAGTTGCTTGAGATGGGTGTTCTTATCGCTGATTTCGGCAAAAATATCGTGTGGAATGACACAGTAAGTTACTTTTGACAGCGCCTTTACCGAACAATGGTGAACCGTTTGTTTTGCCAGTGAGCGATGACCGAGTATCGTTCCTTTTCCTGCAATACTTAAAATGAGAGGACGCCCTTCCTTTCCATTCAACTCGATTTTTACAAATCCTTTCTTTATAAAATAGATCCCTTCCACGGGATCTCCTTCACAAAAGAGCTTTTGACCCGGATCGAGGTAATAAGAGTGCTTCGTGTCGTTGATTGCTTTTAACGTAAGCTGATCACATCCCTTTAAAATAGAGCAATCTCTAACTTTACAAGTTACACAATCAAAGTGAACGAAGGACATGGTATTTGTTTACAATGTTGTTGCAATACTTTTCCATTTGCATATTACTATTTTTTTTTCATTTTTTTGAATTTCCCAATAAAAATTTGCTTGTCGGAGACAAAAAATGAGTATAAACCCTTAACAAATAATAAATAAACATAATTTGGCAAGATAATTGATAATAATATTACGGAGACAACCCGCTTTTGTCACTTGCTAAACACAAACATATGAAAACAATAAACGTATTTCCGATTGCAGGCGTAATTACGCTGCTATTGGCCGCCTGTTCGCCAATTTTCTATAGTCCGCCAAGCCAACACGTTCCATTGCTTACCCATGAAAAAGAGTTTACTGCAACGGGTTCGTATGTGAGTGGGGGCTCCGATGGATATGCCTTGAAAGCAGCCTACGCCCTTAGCCCACACATGGCGCTTTTGGGGAGCGTTAATGGAGTTATACTACCATCAAACAAAGATAAGGACGGAAGATCTGGCAGCGGCGGTATCGTTGACATGGGTGCAGGGTATTTTACACCATTTTCACGCAAATTCGTATTCGAAACATACGGCTTTTTGGGATTTGGATGGATGAAAAACAGTTTTCCGGGTTCTGTTTCCGAACACCCCGGTACTGACGGTCATATTAGCGCTGGGCTTTTTAATGTTGCAGTCCAGCCGTCCATTGGTTATAAGTCAAAGTATTTTGAAGCCTCCTTTTCCAGCAAAATGGGTCTGGTATCCTTTAATGGTATTAAAGGCAACCTCGTTGAAATGAATAGCGACCAGACCACCTCGAGCAACCAGCAGGAATATTTAAAAGCCAATAAAAACAATTTCATGATTGAACCGGGCATAACGATAGCTGGTGGATGGGAGGTTTTAAAAATACAAGCCCAATTCGGCATTTCTGTAAATGCAAGCAATATTAATTTCCCCCAAGAGACGAGTTGGATTTCAATTGGCCTGAGCTATCGCACGCCAAGAAAAAAATAGTGGTGTACCACGTTCTAATCTGCCTGTAAAAAGTGTGGCTGTTAATCGAGAAGCGCGCTTCCGAAAAATGAGTATTTTTTTATTTTCGAAGGTTTTGTGTGAAAATTTATCCGGATGTGTTTCGTATTCATCCGGGTAAGCATCGGGGAAAACAAGTGATCTGGCTGGAGTTCCCCCATCAACAGGATTTAATACACATGCTGTACTCCAATGCGTTGGCCCAAGGGCCGGTTTCGCAAAAATGCGGGTATATTGCCGATAACCTGCTAATAGAACGCTTTCTAATTGGCAACCCAAAATATTGGCTACAGAATGGTGGGCAGGCATTGACCCTATAAATAGAGAAGCACGGGAACACATGCAAACAGTAAAACGCTCAAAGGCTAGTCCGCCAATGCAATGCGTGCCGATATGTAGAAATGGATTCGTTACTGCAAATTTTAGGTTCCACCCAAATAAGGAAATAAAAAAACCAGTTTCTGATTTTTGAAACTGGTTTTGCTATTTTTTTTACTCAAACAATATTACCCTCTCCTTC
>JBDHYK010000225.1:0-5760 GCA_039811305.1 Niabella sp. | reverse complement strand
CGACGTAGGAATGGAAAAATCCTCGAATTTTACCTTCCATTTTATACTTTTCTTCAGCCATTAGCTCGAACTGCCGAATCAACTGCATTAATTCGTACCAGTACAGGTAGGTTTCTTTTGAAAATTTTGTTGCCACTTTGTTTTAAAATTTGAGTAGCAAAATTAAGGGAAAATTGACTAACCGACCACAGAATTTTCGGTGAGTAGGCCTTGCAGGGAGGGTTCAGCGTTAATTTTGCATAGAAACATGTAATGTTTATGGAATCGCTTACTTGAAAAAGGAAGGATCCCTGAAATTTTTACATGATTATTATCCTTTTTAATACTCAAACAAGCAACCAAACTGTTAGATTCAACCCAAATTGGCTCCTACTCTTTTTTACAGTGTGTTTTTTTAAAATACGAGGCTATAGATTTCGTATTACCATCGCGCTGGCACCGCCACCTCCGTTGCAAATGCCGGCGGCTCCCAGGCTTGCATTATTTTGTTTTAAAATATGAATGAGTGTTACCAATATTCGGGCGCCACTGGCACCCAGCGGGTGGCCTAATGACACCGCACCACCATGCACATTCACCCGTGCCGGGTCAAGCTGCATTCGTTTAATGTTTTCGAGCCCCACAACACTGAACGCTTCGTTGATTTCCCAAAAATCAACATCATCCATCTGCAAGCCCGCTTTGGCTATTGCTTTGGGCAGGGCAAGGGAGGGTGTTGTAGTAAACCACTCCGGCGCCTGTTCTGCATCGGCATAGGAAAGAATTTTTGCAATTGGCTTTACACCCAGTTCTGCTGCTTTTTGGCTGCTCATCAGCACCAGGGCGGCGGCACCATCGTTCATAGTACTGGCATTAGCGGCTGTTACCGTGCCATCTTTTTTAAAAGCAGGGTTGAGCGTAGGTATTTTATCAAATTTTACATTAAATGGTTCTTCGTCCCTTGAAAATAGTACCGGATCACCTTTTCGCTGCGGAATTACAACTGGAACTACTTCCTGATCAAATTTTCCAAGTTCCCAAGCAGCCTGGCTACGCCGGTAACTTTCAATAGCAAAAACGTCTTGGTCTTTCCTGCTGATATTACATTCTCTGGCGCAGAGTTCTGCTGCTATGCCCATGGCCTCTCCATCATAAACGTCGGTAAGGCCGTCTTTGGCAAGGCCGTCAAGTAGCGGCGTATGCCCATATTTGTTTCCCCACCGCAGGTTACTTACGTAAAAAGGCACGTTGCTCATACTTTCCATACCACCTGCTACTACTACTTCGGCATCTCCTAATAGAATACTCTGTGCTGCCAGGGCAATTGCCTTCATGCCGCTGGCACAAACTTTATTAATGGTGGTACAATTTACCGTATTGGGCAAACCGGCGAATTTGGCAGCCTGCCGGGCTGGGGCTTGTCCCAGATTAGCCTGTAGCACACAGCCCATTAACACATCCTGCACCGATGTGGGGGCAATACCGGCTTTTTCGATAGCCGCTTTAATGGCAAACGCTCCTAACTGCGTGGCGGAAAAACCTTTTAAACTTCCACCAAAACTACCCATCGCCGTGCGAACGGCTGCTACTATATATACTTCCTGGTTTGCCATAAACATTCTTTCGCAACAAACCTACCCAAAACACACCAGACCACAAACTGATTTTTTTGAAAAGACTCAATACATCAAATGCTTTTTGGAAGATGTTTTCCATCCTGCCTGACTTTCGTAGTCAACAAAATAGATCTTTAAATCCGCCTGCGATTCATATTTAGTGTAAATTATTTTTTTCTTGGCCTGATTAGAATATTTTGTAAAAAACCATTGACCGTTATTATCCCCCGCCTGGCTTTCATATTTCACTTTATATACTTTAAGATCGGCCTGAGACTCATATTTTACAACAAATACTTTTACATCAGCTTGACTTTCGTAATTTACCTCATACACTTTCTGGGCGTTGATTTGTAGAATTGAAAAAAGAAACAAAATGAGGGTAAGAAGACGAGGCATATTTAATGTGTTTTTAAATTTTGACTACCTTTTGGGGGCGGGTGCTAAAAGCCCTGCCATGGCTCCGATAGCAGCAGATCCGATAGCAGTAAGAATTGTGGGTACTTCTTTATTTGCGCCTATTTTATCAAGGATCATAAGAACAATTACACCCAATATGATGAAGAGTACAGTGGCGCCAAGTGCTATGACAATGATCCTATAAATCCATTTGTCGCTGTCCAACGGATTTCTTCCCGAATATTTTTCGGCGGCAGCTTCGGGATCTTTCCTGAACTCTTCCTGTAGTTCATGATTTTCAAGAAGTTCAGTTTTAAATTCATCAAATGACCGGAATGATTTTGACATAGTTCTTTGTTTTTACATAGCGTGAAGTTACTAAATATTATTCTGTTTCTGAACAGGGAAGTCCTGAGTAACAAAATAAACTATATTTGTCGCAAACGTACTATATGAAAATTCTAAACATTTTTGCATGGGTAGCTATCGTTGCTGTTTCTTGTAGCTCTATGAAACCCGGAGTACATGATCCTTATGTGCTGGCACGGGATTCGAATTTTGTGTATCGAATCATCCCAGGTGCCGACCAAACCACCAAGTATTTTGATTATCTGAAAAATAAGCGCATTGGTGTTTTGGCAAATCCTACTTCGCGAATTGGGAATCTTCATTTGGTGGATAGTCTTGTAGCCGGCGGCATTAAAGTTGTAAAGGCTTTTGGCCCTGAACACGGTTTTAGAGGCGACGCCTCGGCTGGTGCCAAAGTTGGCGATGCTGTGGATGCAAAAACCGGCATCCCGGTTATTTCTTTATATGGTGCCAAAAACAAGCCCTCACGCGAGGATCTGGCGAATGTGGATGTAATGATCTTTGATATTCAAGACGTTGGATGCAGGTTCTACACCTATATAAATGTGTTGGGCAAACTGATGGAAGCCTGTGCAGAAAATAGTAAGGAACTGCTGATATTGGATCGGCCCAATCCAAATGGGTATTTAGTAGATGGCCCGATTTTGGACATGAGCCTCAAATCGGGGATTGGTGCCTACCCCATCCCCATCGCTCATGGCTTAACAGTGGGAGAACTGGCACTTATGATAAATGGAGAAGGTTGGTTGCCCAACAAGGCTAAAGCCAATGTGAAAATTGTACCTGTTGCCAATTACAACCACAACATGCAATATATACTTCCCGTAAAGCCTTCGCCTAACCTAAATACGCAGCAAAGCATCCTTTTGTATCCTTCCATTTGTTTGTTCGAAGGTACAATTATCAGTCAGGGCCGGGGTACATTATTTCCCTTTACCGTATTAGGAGCCCCCGCATTAAAGGGAAAATACAGTTTTAGTTTCACACCCGCAAGCATTGCTGGCATGGCTGAAACTCCCTTACATTTGAAAAAGGCATGTTATGGATTAGATTTAAGAGAATACGACACTGAAGAACTAATAAAAAGTCAAAAGCTAAATATACAATGGATGATAGAATTGTATAAAGCCTATCCCGATAAATCGAAATTTTTTGACAAATCTCAAAGTAATCAGATTGGCGATATTAATAAATTAGCCGGGGTATATGAGTTTAAAAAGCAAATTGAGTCGGGTGTAAGTGAAGAAGCAATTCGTAAAACATGGGAGCCAGGCCTCTCAAAATACAAGGAAATGCGCCAACAGTACCTTATTTACCCGTAGAAAAATTTACAGGCTGATAAAATATATTGAAACCCATCACCTCACTGTTTGACAATGGGCGCCCAATCGTTTTCGTATTGGACTATATCAGCCTGCGTCCTTCTCATGTTTATTGTAAACTAATAAGGGAACCGTAGTTCTAAAGGAAAGTTCTTCCGACTTACTGGATAGGAACATCCGCTGAAAAAAAGTTCTTCGCTGGTTGGTGAACATTACCACTACACTCGGCTTTCTTTTTTTTATCTGCTGCTCCAAATTCTGAATCAGGCTATGCAAAGGATCGGTTTGCTCTATATGAAACTCAACGCCGTATTTAAACCGTTTTTTGAGTGCTGTGGCAATTAGTTCGTCCTCGGACAAAATTTCATTAGGCCAGGCAAAATGAACAATATCTATTTTTGCTTTTAATGGTCGGGCAAATGCCACCACTTTCTCAATTTCTTCATTGTAATTGTTCAGGTCGGTAGCATACATCACACTGGTTAAGGTGGTTGTTTTATAATCTTTTGGAATGGCCAGAACAGGAATTTCTGATTTTGTAATCAGGTTGCCCGTATTGGTTCCAAAGAATTTCTTGAACTTGCCCGCTCCTCTTGTGCTGATACAAATACAATCGTAAACAGGGTTTTTCTTGGTATGATACAACAGGGTTACGTGGGCATCTACACCCGAAAGTACCATAACCGACCATTTTCTGGAGCGAATACCCGCTTGTTGGTACATTTCTTCGATGAAATTTTTCAGCTTTTCCGTTACCAGATTTATTTCTTTTTCCTCATATTTTTTCAAAACCGACTGGCTCCAGCCTGTTGGTTGCATTACAGAATACACATGGGTAAAAACAAGTTCGAGGCTTTGTTGCGCTGCCCAATTGATGGCGAACCGAATGGCGCTTTTTGAAGCAGCAGAAAAATCTGTGGTTACAAGTACTTTTTTCATAAAAACAGTCTTTATTAGCACTAAGTTAGTTCATTTTTTTTAATTCCCCAAGCGCTAACCCATAAAAAATCAAAAAGATATTCATTAAATTTTTTTTCCATTCAATGTGTTTTTTGTTCAGGTTTTCAATCAGATTTTGGAATATTATTTTTAACAGCCCTAATTAATTTGTGCACCGAACAACCATCCCACCAATACAGAAATTGCCATAGCAATTGTGCCCCAAACCACTACTCTTGCTACCGACTTACCAAGGGGAGATCCTCCTGTTTTGGCAGCCGTAGCCCCCAACAATACTAAAAAAAGAATGGCAAAACCGTATTGATAAAAAATCATTTCTTTTAGAGGAGCAAAAAGAGCCACCAATAAGGGCAAGGCTCCACCCAATGAAAAAGAACCCATGCTTGCAAGCGCTGCTTGTAAAGGATTGGCTAAGGTAATCTCTGTGATGCCCAATTCGTCCCGGGTATGTGCGCTCAAAGCGTCTTTTTCGGTTAGCTCCCGAGCTACCGTTTTTGCCAGTTCGCTACTCAGGCCACGTTGCTCATAGATGGCTGCCAGTTCAGCCAATTCCTCTTCTGGCATAGATTCCAATTCTTTTCTTTCTCGTTCGATATCTGCTTTTTCAATATCCTTTTGCGAGCTTACACTCACATATTCTCCCGCAGCCATGGACAAAGCCCCTGCAACCAAGGCAGCAAGGGTGGACAAAACCAGGGGACCATTTGCCGCCGCTACACCCACCGCCACACTACTGGTTGATAATATGCCATCATTAGCTCCTAATACGGCCGCCCGAATCCAGCCCACACGGTTTACGTAATGCTTTTCAAAACTGTGAATTGGGTGCATAAGAATACGAAGGTAGCACTAAAACGAATCGAACTCTTTTTATTGTTTTAGGCTTTATATGTTAATACAAACCGATTTTAGTAACTTTAGCAACCTAAAACTTAAAGGTATGCAACACGAAGCCATTTCGGTATTTGATATGTTGAAAATTGGAATTGGCCCATCCAGCTCCCATACATTAGGCCCCTGGAGAGCGGCCGGGATGTTTATTAAAGAACTGGTGGAAAAAGATACGCTTCGGTTCGTACAAGGGTTAAAAATACAGCTTTACGGATCTCTGGCAA
>JBDHYK010000224.1:0-5772 GCA_039811305.1 Niabella sp. | reverse complement strand
ATTGGATGCGCTTGAAGGGCTAATTATTGGCCGGTTCAGTGATGTGCAGGATACTGACCGGCCTTTTGGAGAAGATATTTATGCCATAATTCGGAATCTGGTGCAAGAATACGATTACCCTGTTTGTTACAATTTTCCGGTAAGCCACGACAAGGAAAATTACGCATTGAAAGTTGGCGTTGGGTACAAACTAAAAGTAACAAACAAAAAAGTGAGTTTAGAAGAGTAGCCCCGTGCTGGTTGCTCGAGGGAATAAAAACCAGGACACAGCTTATCTCATTAACGACAACACCCACTCCGGTACAAAACCTATTCCAGTTTATATTTTCCTAAATCACCAGGGTTTGTGATGGTTATAAATTCCAGTTTGCCTTTATTTTCGCCCTGCGCAATTTTAAGAAAAATATCGAGCGATTTCCAGTAAGAGTGCTCCCGATTGGCGTCTGATAAAAGTAAATGCCCCATAATAATATTGGCTGCCATTTCTACCAATCTGCGGGCGTGGAAATCGGTGTATTCCGTATTGGCCAGTTCCATAACTTTGGTAGTGGCTGTTTCAAAGTCGTTGGCCATTTCAACCAGGTGGCTTCTGTAACCCAGCAGTTCGGGTTTTATTTCGGTTTTCTCATATTCACGAATTTGGCTAAGGTAGCCACCGGTAGTAACTCCCCGAACTGCAGCAACTACCTGCAACTGGGTGGTTCCCTCATAAATACTGGTTATACGGGCATCCCGATAAATGCGTTCGATGGGGTAGTCTTTCATAAATCCGCTGCCACCGTGGATTTGTAAGGAATCGTAAGCAATCTGGTTGCAGATTTCGGAAGAAATTCCTTTTGCCATGGGTGTAAAAATATCAGCTAATTTTTGATAACTTTTCATTTCACTGCGTTCTTCGGGGCTCAGGCTTCGATCTTTTGAGGCGTGTTCGTAATTTTTGTAGATGTCAACAAATCGTGCCGTTTCATAAAGCAAGGATCGAATACCGTCAATCTTTGCTTTCATTTTCGAGATCATTTCATATACCGCTGGAAACTTGTTAATGGCGCTTCCGAATTGTTTTCTCTTTTGTGCATAAGCTATCGCTTCGCGATAAGCCGCGTCGGCAATACCTACGGATTGTGCTGCAATACCCAAGCGGGCACCATTCATGAGTGCCATCACATATTTGATTAGTCCGAGTTTTCTTTGCCCTACTAATTCTGCTGGTGCATTTTTAAAAACCAACTCACAGGTGGGCGAACCGATAATGCCTAATTTATGTTCGATGCGACGAACCGTTACGGCATTACTATTTCGGTCATAAATAAACATCGAAAGCCCCCGCCCGTCAGAAGTTCCTTCCTCAGAGCGTGCCAAAACCAGCGAAATATGCCCATCGCCATTGGTGATGAATCTTTTTACACCATTCAGGTACCATACCCCGTCTATCAGGGTGGCTTTTAATTGTACAGCCTGAAGGTCGCTGCCTGCATCGGGCTCGGTAAGATCCATAGCCGCTGTTTCGCCTTTTGAAATTCGAGGCAGATATTTTGCCTGCTGCTCTTCAGTAGCAAATTCATGAATCGTTTCAGCACAGTCCTGAAGCCCCCAAATATTTACAAAACCGGCATCTGCGCGGCTTACCATATCTGCAGCCATGATATAGGGTACAATGGGAAAATTTAAACCGCCATATTTTCTGGGAAGCGTTATGCCCATCAATCCGGCCTGTATGATGGCGTTCAGGTTTTCCTGGGTTCCGGCTGCGTATGTTACGTGTCCATCGGTAAGTTTTGGTCCTTCTATGTCCACGCTTTCGGCGTTGGGTGCAACTGTATTGGCAGAAATATCACCAACAATTTGCAGCACTTTGTCGTAGCTGTCCATGGCATCTTCAAAATCGGAAGGAGCATAATCGAACTGATCCGAGTCTGCGAACTTTCTTTCTTTCAGTGCTACAATTTTTTGCATCAGTGGATGCGTCAGATGAAATTTTAGTTCAGGTGTGTCCAAATAAAAATTTGCCATAAAATCAATTTGCTAATGAGTTATATTTCTTTTTTCCGCAAGAATCGTAAAACGGTGGAATCAGGGACTGGCCTCAAGTTCCAACGATCGTTATTTGACATTTTTTTTATAGTATTCAATCATTTTGGGTACAATCTTTTCAACATCTCCATAGATAACATAATCAGCCATTTTATTGATAGGAGCGTTTGCATCGTTATTGATAGAAACGATCATGGCGCTTTCCTGCATACCGGCAATATGTTGTATCTGCCCGCTAATACCGCAGGCTATGTACAGTTTGGGGCGTACAGTGATACCTGTTTGTCCAATCTGACGATCTTTTTCTGCATAGCCGGCATCAATGGCAGCCCGGGATGCGCCCACTTCGGCACCTATGGCATGAGCCAATTCGTACAACAAATCAAAATTTTCCTTAGAACCCACTCCGTAGCCGCCGGCTATAATCGTAGAAGCCCCTTTTAAATTAACTTTTGAGCTTTCCAAATGGCGATCAATTATTTTTATTGCAAAATCTGCATCGCTTAAATATTGGGCAAAGTCAATATTGACTACCTGTATTGGGTATGTATCTGCGAAAACTTCTTTTTTCATCACTCCTTCTCGCACGGTGGCCATTTGAGGCCTGTGTTCGGGGTTCACAATCCAGGCAATAATATTACCACCAAATGCTGGCCGGATCTGGTAAAGCAGGTTTTTGTAGGTTTTACCTGCCTTTTTATCGGTGTATTCACCTATTTCAAGGCTGGTGCAGTCTGCTGTTAAGCCACTGCCTAAGGAAGACGAAATACGGGGTCCAAGGTCGCGGCCAATGGAAGTAGCTCCCATCAGTACAATCTGTGGCTGCGTTTGCCGAAACAAACCTACCGCAATGGAGGTATGGGGCAGGGTAGTGTAGGGATATAGCTTTTCATCATCTGCTTTATACAGGGTGTCTACTCCATAATGAGCCAGTTGCTGCTCTGTTCCATCAAGCTTGTACCCGATAAGTACGGCTTCCAATGCTACACCTAACTGATTGGCTAATGAGCGGCCTTTTGTTAGTAGTTCAAAACTTACATCCTGAATTTTTCCTTCTTCAAATTCGCAGTAAACACAAACGTTGTTCATATTTTTAATTTGATTCTTGTAGAGATAGTTTTTGAAAATGCAAGGGTTATTAGTATTCTGATAGTCCTGGAAATGTTGTTTTATCTATAACGGGCTGGTTGTCAATTGATTCGAACAATCGTAGGTTCCCTTCCAATTACTTTTTCTTTTAAAAACAAATTGACTGATGCTACTAACCCATTGTTCTGTTGGTAATCAGTTCCCGAATCAAGTCTTCAATTTCTTCTTCTGTGGTAATGATTTTCGAATCTTTAGCTTGAAACACAATATTTTCAATTTGCTTTACTTTAGTGGGTGAGCCGCCTAATCCTAATTGTGTTGGATCGGGATCTACATCTTTCATATTCCATTCAGTAATAGAAAGATAAGGTTTGTCTTCGCGCAGGGTCATAAAATCTTCCGATGTGTTACTTAATTCGCTTAGGGTGCGGGCTTTTTTATATTTCATAAGACTTTTGGCGTTGCGGGGTCTGCATTGAGGAGCCGTACCGTGTACTGTTATCACTACCGGAAGAGATGCTTCTACCGTTTCAACACCTTTTTCAAGCCTTCTTTTAATCTGTACCGTTTTACCTTTCAGCAGTAATAATTCCTCGGCATAGGTAATCTGGGGAAGCCCTAATTTGTCAGCCACCTGTGGGCCTACCTGGGCGGTATCTCCGTCAATTGCCTGCCGACCGGCAAATATGAGATCTACGTCGCCAATTTTTTTAATAGAACAAGCCAATGCGTACGAAGTGGCGAGTGTGTCGGAGCCTGCAAATGCTTTATCGGTAAGCAGCACCCCTGCATCGGCGCCCCGATAAAGCCCCTCGCGCAATATTTCGGCAGCCCTTATTGGCCCCATCGTTAGTAGGGTAATGTGGGTATCGGGGTACTGATCTTTCACAGCAAGTGCCATTTCCAATGCATTTAGGTCTTCTGGGTTGAAAATAGCAGGTAGTGCAGCGCGGTTTACAGTACCATCTGCTTTCATGGCATCTTTGCCAACAGCCCGGGTGTCTGGTACCTGTTTTGCTAAAACTATAATCTTGTACATGGCAATTAATTTCGGGTACAAACCTAAGTAAGATATAGGATTACAAACCTGAGATTGATCATGTAAGAATGTGAAATTGCGTAGCAAAACCTTTTTCAAAGCTCTGGTTGTTGCAGTTTTCTAACAAAAAAGTAATTGATTATAGCAAAGTGAATAAATACCCGGGATGGGTTCCTGGTTGCCTTGCTGGCACAATAAAGGCGCAAAAACTTGTTTATTGGCAGTAAATCAAAGCAAAAATAAAAATTGACGTATTACTCATAAATTATTGATAATACTACAGTTACAAATTAAAAAACCAGTCAAAAAAGACTGGTTTTGTGCCCGGGACTGGATTCGAACCAGCACGTCCTTACGAACGCTGCCACCTGAAGACAGTGCGTCTACCAATTTCGCCACCCGGGCGTAGTTTTGACCTACTTGTTTTAAAGATCTCTTTTTGAGCCTAAAAGTTCTATTGGAAGGGAAACTGTCCGCTTCTTTAAGGAATTTTCGGGTTGCAAATGTAGTTAAAAACAAGTTTCAAACACTATTGCACGGCAATTTTTTGTTTCAGCCAGCTTTTTTGAATCGGAATGATCCAATTATTTTCTAAATCTTCTTTGGTTGCAACTAAATTATTAAAATAAAGCGTTTCAGGGAACAAAAAATTATGTTCTATTGCGTACTCTACTTGTTCCAAAGGTAATATTTGAATGGTATCGTTGAGAACAAAAGCCAACTGCTTTCGATCCAAAAAATCAACCCCAAATTTTTCGCCCAAGGATTTGATAAAATTTACAGAACTGTCTGTACTGCATCCACCTACGGTTGTTTGGGTTTCGTCGGCAATTAAAATAACGAAGTATCCAAAAATGATAAGCCCCTGCGCTTTTACCGCATCGCCGTGGCTTTTCCAGTCTTCTACAAAAGCACTTACCATTTCTTCAGCCTCAAAAGCTTCGCTGATGGTGAGCAAACGGTTGGCCTGATAGACCCATACTTTGGATTTTGGAGAAAAATCTTTGTTCAAAAAACTGTTGTATTCTAAATTCATAGCTAAAAAATAGGGTTTAAAAATGTATTTTGTTCGTGATTGTTGTTTATGCCATAGAAGCGGCTATAATTTCGGCAAGGTCAAGCACCTGCAATGCGTCTTCTTTTTCTTTATTTTTTACACCGTCGGTAAGCATGGTATTACAGTAGGGGCAGGCAGATGCGATTACTGAGGCACCGGTATCTATTGCTTCTTCGGTGCGTTCGATATTTATTCGTTTGTCGCCCTTTTCTTCTTCTTTAAACATTTGCGCACCACCGGCTCCACAGCACAAACCTTTACTTCCACAGCGTTTCATTTCTACTAATTCGGCATCTAAAAACTCCAGTACCTTTCTGGGAGCTTCATAAATGTTGTTGGCACGCCCCAGATAACAACTGTCGTGATAGGTTATTTTTTTTCCTTTAAAGCCCGCCCCTTCTTTCAATACAATTTTGCCTTCGTCTATAAGCTGTTGCAAAAAAACAGTATGGTGGATCACTTCATAATTCCCCCCTAATTCCGGATATTCATTTTTTAGAATATTAAAGCAGTGCGGACAGGCTGTAACAATTTTTTTTATGTGGTAGCCATTAAG
>JBDHYK010000223.1:0-5781 GCA_039811305.1 Niabella sp. | reverse complement strand
CAAAAAAAATTCAGGTGGCTTTTTTAGCAGTTAATAAACAAGGAGTGGTTGGATCTTTTGCCATTCATAAAGGATTTAGTTACGCCTTGAAAACCAGCAAAATAGAAAAATTAATCGAGGCAAAGAGTTGGTTTAAGTAGCGGTTTTTCGTTTTGTAGGAACGAATCGGTTTCTAATTTCATTCCCAATGGGTCGTGAACGGCTATGGAAACGAGATTGATCCAAAAACATCCCGATCGTACTGGAACGATTGCCGCCTCCCCCAAATATACCAGAAGATCCTTCACCTCGTTCGGAGTCGTGTTTTTTTTGAGATTCGTTTTTGCAACAATTTTGATTACCCCCACGTGGGATTTTCCCATTGCCTGTACCTTTGCGAACGAACAGACATTATGAACCGATTTGTGTTTTTACTTATTGCTATTTTTCCATCTTTAGCACTGATGGCTCAGACCATTGCGCCGCCACTTCCCGACTCACCAGTAAAGAATTATACAGTGGATAGTATTCCTGAGTCTGAAATCAACCTTCCGATTCAGATAGATTTAAAATACTTTTACAAACTAACTGAAAAAACTGTAGATACCCTATTCACTTCACCCAATTACCCCAATGCCTGGGTGCAAGAGGGCTGTACCACCCGATATAAATACAGTTTTCGCAGAGGGCCTTTGCAGTTTAATTTCAATAACAATCAACTGCTTCTCAGCTTTACCGGGTATTATAAAATTATTGGCAGCACCCGGGCTTGTATGAATAATGCCGTGCTGAGCCCCTGGACGCCCGACTGTAAATGTGGTTTTGATGAAGGCGAACGACGGGTGAACCTATCTTTCACCATCACACCGGTGGTATTGGTGAATTACGTAGTTAAACTTCAGATCGTACGTAACGAACCGATTCCTTTGGACCGGTGTACCGTGTGTTTTTGGGGGCAGGATATTACTGCCACAGTGATGAATGCCATAAAAAAAGAATTGGATGCTTCGAAAATGCAGCTCGAGCAAAAATATGGTCGTATGGATTTTAAACCACAGTTTCAAAACATTTGGCATCAATTGAACACGCCTTATCGTATTCAGAACCTGGGTTGGCTGCAAATAAACCCCCAAAAAGTACGATTGAACCGACTTTATGGTAGCGCAAACCAGTTGAACCTTCATTTGGGACTTTCTGCCAAACCGGTGGTGCGTTTTGAAAAACCTTTGAACCCCTTAAGTATCTTGCCCAATATCAGCACGTACAGCCGAAACCAGGGTTTTGATGTGAATATAGATGCCGTGTTGAATTATGACTCATTAAGCGCTGTTCTAACGCAGCAAGTTGCTGGCAAGGAGTTTACCTTCAATAAGGGGTTTGTTCGAAAAAAATTTATTTTCGGGGAATGTAAGCTGATGGGGTCAAAAAATGAAAAGCTGACGATTCAGGTGAAATTTTCAGGAACAGACAACGGATATTTTTATCTGACTGGAAAGCCCCTTTATCGGGAAGATAAAAAAACGCTTTCCATTACAGAACTTGCGTTTGATGTAAAGTCCAAAGACGCGCTGCTGAAGGCGGCTGAATGGCTTTTTTCGGCAAAAATTACCGATGAGATTGAAAAAAAGGCACAATATGACCTCAGCCAACTTTTATACGAAACGAAAGATAAAATGCAACAGCAGCTAAACCGCGAGTTCATTAAAGGCGTAACAGGCGCTGGCCGCATAGAAGGAATTACGATTTCAAAAATTTTTCCACAACCTGCCTGGCTGTTGGTACGCGCAAATACAAAAGGCAATTTTTCCGTAACAGCTAATTTAAGCGCCCTGGATCTTGGGTGGTAGCGGTTCAGGTAGTAAAAGCAACATCAGCAGCCATTCTGTTGCTTACTTGTTTCTGCCAATCTGAAAAAAATGGTTTGCACTGAATGGTTAATACTCGTCCCAACTTTTAATCTTAATATCCTCTTCACTGAGCGTGCAAAACGCCCTGATAAAGGCGGCAGCCAGTCGGGCATTGGTTATGAGTGGGATGTTAAAATCAATTGCGCTGCGCCGAATGATGAAATCGTTGGCCAGTTCGCGTTCCGTAACGTCTTTGGGTATATTAATAATTAAATCGAAGGTTTTGTTTGCGATGAGCTTTTTTACATTCATATCGCCTTCTTCATCAGGCCAAAGCACATCCACGGCGCCTACACCATTATCTTCCAACACTTTTTTGGTGCCATGAGTGGCGTATATTTCATAGCCTTTTTCCTGTAATAGTTTACAAGGT
This sequence comes from Niabella sp., assembly GCA_039811305.1. Lineage (GTDB taxonomy): Bacteria > Bacteroidota > Bacteroidia > Chitinophagales > Chitinophagaceae > Niabella. The sequence goes on along the minus strand of JBDHYK010000223.1, from coordinate 3,522 downwards.
TCCAGTAATGTGGCTTTAGAGCGGGTTTCGCCCGACGAAATTAAAATCCTCTTTTTTGGAATTTGGTACCCTACAGACAGCAAGGCTTTTAAAATTGCTTCTGAAAAATCATCCCCCAGGCAGCCCACTTCTCCTGTGGACGACATGTCCACACCCAGTATGGGATCGGTGTTTTGCAAACGGGAGAAGGAAAACTGCGACGCTTTTACACCCACGTGTTCCAGATCGTAAACCGAGCTGTCCGGTTTGTTGTAATCGGCACCCAGCATCACCCGGGTTGCGGTTTCAATGAAATTTCTTTTAATCACCTTTGACACGAAAGGGAAGGAGCGAGAGGCCCTCAGGTTACATTCAATTACTTTTACATCGTTGTTTTTTGCAAGAAACTGAATATTGAAAGGACCACTGATGTTTAGCTCTTTTGCAATGCGTCGCGAAACTTTTTTTACATTGCGAATGGTTTCCAGATAAACCATTTGAGCAGGAAATACCAAAGTGGCATCTCCCGAGTGAACGCCGGCAAATTCTACGTGCTCGGAAATAGCATATTCAACAATTTCGCCGTTTTTCGCTACGGCATCCATTTCAATTTCTTTAGCGCTGTCTAAGAACGCAGATACAACCACCGGGTATTGTTTCGATACTTTTGCAGCCAGGCTTAAAAATTTATGCACTTGCGTTTTGTTGTGGCATACGTTCATGGCCGCGCCAGAAAGTACATACGAAGGCCGAATCAACACCGGAAACCCAACCTCTTCGATGAAAGAATCAATTTCATCGAAAGTGGTCAGCTCTTTCCAACGGGGCTGGTCTATCCCTAACTGGTCGAGCATCGCCGAGAATTTATGCCGGTTTTCTGCCCGGTCAATAGATGCTGCAGGCGTACCCAAAATAGGCACATGGTTGTCGTGTAACTTGGTAGCCAGGTTATTTGGGATTTGTCCCCCTACAGAAAGGATAACTCCTTTAGGATTTTCAATGTCCACGATATCCATCACCCGCTCAAACGAAAGCTCGTCAAAATACAGGCGATCACACATATCGTAGTCGGTGGATACGGTTTCGGGATTGTAATTTATCATCACAGACTGGTATCCCAAATCGCGGGCTGTTTGTATGGCGTTTACCGAACACCAGTCAAATTCTACCGATGAGCCGATTCGGTATGCGCCCGAACCTAATACAACAATAGTTTCTTTATCCGATTTTTCAGGAACAAACGGTTTGCTGTTGCCATAGGTGAAGTATAAATAGTTTGTTTTTTCGGGCGCTTGCGAAGCCACAGTGTTGATGCGCTGCACAATGGGTTGTATATTTTGTCGCTTTCGGTGTTGCCTTACCCGATTCTTTTCGGGTTCCATATTGCCGCCGGGATTTTCTACAAATCGTGCAATTTGAAAATCGGAGAAACCCAGTTGTTTGGCCTCTTTAATTACATCTGCTGGCAGATCTTCAATTTTATTGAAACCCGCCAGAATTTTACTGAAATTTACAATATTCTCAAGTTTGCCCAAGAACCATTTATCAATTTTCGTGAGCGCTTCTATCTGATCTACGGTATAGCCCTTTTCAAATGCGTTAGCAATTGCAAAAATACGCAGGTCAGTGGGGTTCGAAAGGGCCTCTTCTATGTTCTCAAACTCCAAATCGCGGTTGCCAACAAAACCATGCATACCCTGGCCGATCATTCGAAGTCCTTTTTGAATGATCTCTTCAAAACTAAGCCCGATAGACATAATTTCGCCCACCGATTTCATGGAAGAACCAATTTCGCGGCTTACACCTTCAAATTTTGTTAAGTCCCAACGGGGTATTTTCACAATTAAGTAATCTACTGCTGGAGCCACATAGGCGGAGTTAGGGGTACCCATTTCTCCAATTTGGTCTAATGAGTAGCCTAAAGCTAATTTTGTGGCTACAAATGCCAGAGGATAGCCGGAGGCTTTGGAAGCCAGGGCAGAGGAGCGACTCAATCGGGCATTAATTTCAATGATGCGGTAGTCGTTTGTAACTGCGTTAAACGCATATTGAATATTACACTCGCCCACAATGCCAATATGCCGCACCGTTTGGCGGGCAATATCTTCCAGCAATTCTATTTGTTCTTTTGAAAGCGTAATGATGGGCGCTACAACAATACTTTCACCGGTGTGGATACCTAAGGGATCAAAGTTTTCCATGGGTACCACAGTGAAACAATGGTCGTTTTTATCACGGATCACTTCAAATTCTATTTCTTTCCAGCCTTTCAGGCTTTCTTCAACTAATATTTGTTTAGAAAAAGAAAGAGAGCTTTTACAGAGTGCAATAAATTCTTCTTCGTTATTGCATATTCCCGATCCTAAGCCCCCTAAAGCGTATGCCGACCGCACCATCACCGGATAGCCGATGCGGTTTGCCACCAAAATAGCTTCCTGTAAAGATTCTACTGCTTGCGATACAGGAGTTTTTACATTGATTTCATTCAGCTTTTTTACAAACAGGTCGCGGTCTTCTGTTATCATTATGGCTTCTACTGAAGTACCTAAAACCTGTACACCATATTTTTCCAGCGTGCCATTCAGGTATAACTCGGTGCCGCAATTGAGTGCGGTTTGCCCGCCAAAAGCTAACAAAATACCATCTGGTTGTTCTTTTTGAATAATTTTTTCAACAAATTCGGGAGTTACCGGTAAAAAATAGACTTTATCGGCAACACCTTTTGAGGTTTGAATAGTTGCAATGTTCGGATTAATCAGAATAGTGTAGATGCCTTCTTCGCGCATTGCTTTCAGGGCCTGCGAACCCGAATAGTCAAATTCACCTGCCTGCCCAATTTTTAAGGCTCCCGAGCCCAGGAGCAGAACTTTGTTAATGGTTTTTGTCATACTTTCTGTTTGAAAACTGGTTTATGGTGCCTTGAGCGGCGTACAAAGAAAGAGAAAATTTGCCTAATTTCAAGAGATATTTGCTGCTTTTGGTTTTATTGGTGTTCCATGAGTAGTTTTCCTGGTAAAAAGAAAAAAAAATTTCTCTTAGAATCTATTAAAAGGCTGACAAACCCAATCTTATTCAATCCAATACCTACTTCTATAAAAAAACAAAGGATTCGATTTCAGAAAAATCGGTATTTATACTTATTTTTAATTTTTAAATACAGAACTATGAGGCTGTATTCCACCCTTTGGAACTTTTTTGTTTGTGTAGTATTGTGTATCAGTATTCTCTCGTGCCGGAAAAAGCCGGTTGACCCCGGTAACGACAAAAAAGAAACAGTTATTTCCATTTCGCCCGATGTACTACGATTGGCAAAAAATCAAACGGCAACTGAAAAACTGGTTGCGAAACTGAATGACGGTGCCTTAGTGAATGTAAACTGGAGTTCTTCAAACCCGGCCGTGGCTACCATAAGCTCCGATGGTATTGTAACCGGTTCTGCCGCCGGCCAGGCCGAAATACGGGCTACTGCCATTTCGGGCAACGGAACGGGTACCATAAAGGTTTTTGTATATGACCTGAGCGATTATAAATTTCGCATCACGC
>JBDHYK010000222.1:0-5795 GCA_039811305.1 Niabella sp. | reverse complement strand
TTACATAAAATCCTTCTAAAATATTCGTGGCGTGGGTAAGACAGGAAGCTTCTGGAGTCCGTGAGCATACCAACAAACCGGCTTAGCAAGCCCATATTCGAAAGTGCATTGATCTGTCGTGTCATTCCATCCTTCTGGTCGAGGAACCACCAGCCACTACCCCATTGTATTTTTCCCGGGCTGGTACCATCATTGAAGTTACCAATCATGGTAGCAAATAATTCATTATCTGCCGGGTTTAAATTGTACAAAATGGTCTTAGTGAGCTGATCGTTTTTGGTAAGTCCGCCTAAAAATTTGGCCAAGGCCCTTCCCTGGGTAAAGTCTCCTATCGAATCCCAGCCGGTATCAGGACCCAACGTGTTTAATGCCTTTACGTTATTGTTACGAATGGCACCCAGATGAAACTGCTGCACCCAACCTTTTTCATGATCTAATTCAGCAAAAAACACCAACATAGCCGACCGGAACTTTCGCTGCTCTTCCTGGCTCAGTTCATTGCCCGAAAAGATTTTTGAAAAAATAGTTCTTGCTTCGGCCTCAGTGGTATCGTCGGCATCTATTTGTTCCAGGCCGTGGTCGGAAACAGAACATTGCATGGTGGCAAAAAAATCATGCCGGTTCTTTAGTGCTTGCAAAAATGAGGAAAAGTCCGAAACAACAAGATTTGCAGCTGCCTCTAATTTCTGAATATAAGCCCCAAAGTTCTTGGCATTGCTCACATTCATGGCTGCATCCGGCCGCCAAGCAGGTAAGATTGGTATTTCAAAGCCACTGTCTTTTATTTTTTGATGAAATTCTAAAGTATCTACCGGGTCATCGGTGGTACACACCATTTTCACGTTCATTTTGCGCAACAGATTCCGAACTGTGAAGTCTTTTGTCTGCAATTTTGCAGATGCCTCATCGTAAATTTCTTTTGCCGAATCCTTGTTCAATATTTTATGAATGTCGAAATAACGTTGCAGCTCTAAGTGCGTCCAATGATACAAAGGATTGCGAAGAGTATAAGGCACCGTTTCGGCCCATTTTTCAAATTTGGCATCATCCGACTGATTGCCGGTGCAATAACTTTCGTCAACACCGTTTGCCCGCATCGCGCGCCATTTGTAGTGATCGCCGTATAACCACACCTGGGTGAGGTTTTCAAACTGCGTATCTTCTGCGATCTGTTGTGGAGAAAGATGACAATGATAGTCTATTATCGGCATCTTACTGGCGTAATCGTGATACAATTTTTCTGAAGTAGCGGTCTCCAATAAAAAATTTGCGTCTAAAAAGGGTTTCATTACTGATGGTTAAACGTTAGGAATTAAAGCGAGAACAATCTTTTTAGATGACGGTCGTAGATGTTTTCTTCCACGCACTGTCCCACAATGGTTTCATGTTCTTCCAGCAAGCGGGTATATACCTGGCCCAGATCTGCTGCCAGCTTATAGGCTACGTGTATCAATTGTCGAAAATTTGGATTATAATCGGGATGGCCAGGAATATGGCGTAGCGTATTGGCGTATTTTTCTCCCGACCAGGATTGCACTTCTTCTACCGAAGGCAGTTGGGATGGGTCAATATCAATTACGTCGGCATAAGGAGCGCAAAGTTCTTCTCTATGTTGCGAAGCTCCTTCGTAAATTTTCTTGGCAACTTCCAATGCTTCACCCCCGGCGAGCGCCAAACCAATCACTTCTTCCAGCCAGGTAGTCCCTGCTGTTTTCAGGTGGAGGCCCTTATCGTGTTTTTTGATGGTACCTGAGATTATGGGGTAGATAGAAAATTTATCACTGCCAGAGTGAACGCTCAATTTCAACTCTTCGGGCAGCCCAAATTCTTTAACGGCAAAATCAATCACCAGAATATCTTCTTCAAATTCTTTGGCAAACTGGTCCAGATTGCCCTGATAGTCCACTCCTTTATTAAAACGTCCGGTAAATTTGGGAGCGATCGTCTGTACGGGCACCTTCTGGTCTGCCAGCATCTTAAGAATGAAAAAGAGTTCTACCGGCGATTGTGGTTGTTCTACCTCATCCATAGAAACTTCGGTAACAAATTTGTCAACTCCTTTTTTGTCTGCTAAGTATTTATAAATTTCAGCGGCCTGATGGGTTGCTGCTAAAAATTTGCCGGCAACTGTGCGCAACAGCTCTTCGCTTATTTCAAAAGCATGATCAATTCCGGGAATGTGTAGCTGTCCTAAATATTTCTGGCACCCGTTTATGAAGGCCGATACAGCAGCTTCATCGGAGGCTTGCCCAATAAATGCCGCAACATCGAGCGTAAAAAAGTCGGCAATGAGTACAAAAGGTGCTACGGTACTCAGGTTAATATGATCGGCATCTACAAAATAATTGCCTTTAAAGTTCAACTCTGCCACAGCAGCATCTGCTTTTTCACGCACTTGAGGTGGCTGGGAGCCTACGTAGATGTGTTCCCTATTGGACTTGTTCCATACCGGGCTAATATTTAGTCCGCTTTCATTTGCCCTGGCAATGGCACGCAATTGGGGCACCGCCTGATGTGCAAAACGATCGCCGATCCCAATACTGTACTTGTTTAATTTCATAACAACTTTTTTTATGTAAATTTTTATTTTTTCAACCGTAGATGCAGCTGAGTTTAACTCGATGATGATGGCCCAGCTTCGAAATTTACCACAAGATTATACCATTTTTACAACTATTCTAATAAATTCTACGGAAACGTTAGCACTGGCCGAAGCCTCAATATGAAAAGGAAACCAAGCCAATTCGTTTTTTATGCACGATGTGCAAACGATTGCTCATTAAAAAACTGCAAATAATTCATTTTCAACCTAAAAAATTAAAAAACAAGGCTTACCTTTAAGGTCTTCTTTACTAAATATTTTTCATTGTCATAGAAATCTTTAATACCATGAATCGGAAAAAATTTCTCAGGAACAGTGCCGCGTTATTCGCCGGTTTCTATATTGTTCCCTCACATGTATTGGGTGGTAACAAATATATTGCTCCCAGTGATCAGTTAACCAAGGCAATCATTGGCGTAGGCGGCATGGGCCGCGGTCATATCAGCTATCCCGGCTCCAAACTGATTGCTATTTGCGATGTGGACAAAAATCATTTAAAAACTGCGTTGAATATGTCGCCCAAGGGAACAAAGACCTACCACGACTATCGCGAGCTTTTGCAGGATCCGAACATTGATATTGTTCATATTGCCACACCACCTCATTGGCACGGCATAATGAGTGTGGATGCCGCAAACGCCGGCAAAGATGTATGGTGCGAAAAACCCATGACCCGTACGATTGGGGAGGGTAAAAGAGTGAAAGAAGCTGTTCAGCAGAATGGTAGAATTTTTAGACTGAACACCTGGTTTCGGTTTGCCGATCCCTTTTACGGGATGCGCACAACAGTGAAACCCATTAAAAAATTAGTAGAAAGTGGTTTATTGGGTTGGCCTCTAACTGTGACCATTAACGCCACAACAGGCTTCAACTGGAAATTCTTCTGGATTGGGAAGACTTCTTTAGATGTACAACCCGTTCCACCAGAACTGGACTACAACTTCTGGTTAGGCCCGGCTCCATTCAAGCCCTACAATCCCCATCGTGTTCATAATACGTTCCGGGGTTATTGGGATTACGACGGAGGCGGATTGGGCGATATGGGACAACACTATATGGATCCTGTTCAATACTTCTTAGGAAAAGACCATACCAGCCCCATAAAAATTGAAGTGGATGCACCGCAACAGCATCCGGATGCAGCCGGTACCTGGAAAAGAATTATACTAACTTACGAAGATGGATGCAAAATCATACTGGATGGCGAGGACAAATTTAAAAACGCAGCTTACATTGAAGGCCCCAAAGGAAAATTGTACGCCGGATTTAGATCAGACATTCCGGATTTAGAGAAAAAACTCGCTGCTTTTCCCGACCCACAACCCCAGGTAACAGACTTCTCAGAGGCTGTAAAAAATCGCCAAACATTTGCGCTGAACGAAGACAATGGTTTCCGATCCAGCACCTTGGTGAACTTAGCCATAATTGCTGTAAGACTTGGGCGTACTCTGCATTTTGATCCGGTAAATCTTAGATTTATCAATGATGATGCGGCTAATGCTATGGCCTATCAACCCATGCGCGCGCCCTGGAATATTTAATTTGAACTGAAAAAAGAAATCGTTTTAGCCTTCTTAATACTCTATTCATCGCCTTTGACGATAAAAAAACTGAAATGAAAAAATTAAGCATTTATTTTCTATCTCTATTTTTACTGCCCGCTGTGGCAATTGCCCAGCCTAAGTCCGATATCCGCACAGTAGAAACCAAAGTAGCCGACCTCTTAATGCAACTACCGCCCGAGAACAGCGCATTGTTAGACAAAGCCATGTCGGAACTTGCCTCTTATGGAACACCTGCCCTTACTAATATTGCTGCCAAGCTGGTTAGCCCTGGAAAAGGTAATGATGTAGCCGCACGCTTTGCCATCAGCGGCCTTACAAAATACGTAGGACAGGGAGCAGATAAAGCAAAAAAATCAGCCACTGCACTGGCATTAGCCAAAGCTTTAAAAACCGCTAAAGATGATGAGGTGCGCGATTTTATTATGCAGGAATTGCACTATGTTGCCGGTAACGAATCAGTACCCATTTTAAGTAGTTACCTGCTCAGCAAACGCCTTAGCGACCCCGCATCGAGAGTTTTGGTTACCATTAATTCTGCCGCATCAAACGCTGCCTTACTCAATGCTCTGACAAAAGCTACGGGTCAGCCCCAATTGAATCTTGTAAAAGCATTAGGCGACACCCGGTACCCGGCTGCCTTTAAAAAACTTTCGCAACTGGCAAAGACAGCAAATACTATCGAAACAAAGAAAGTGCTTTTAAGGTCTCTGGCTTTAATCGGCAACCCTCAATCTGCCAGCCTCTTAGAAGCTGAAGCTCAAAAAAGCAATTTCGGTTTTAACAGTACCGATGCCCTGGGTTCTTACCTGCTGTTCTTAGACAGGCAAGTGGAAAATGGGACTACCGCCGGTGTTGAAACCGCTGCGAAAAAACTGATTGCTAATAATGCCACCAACGAAGTTGTAAAAACTGCTGCATTGTCGTTACTCACAAAAGCAATTGGCTCCAAAGCTGTTCCAGAGCTATTAACAGCCGCTGCCTCAAGTAGTCCTAAATTAAGTGGAGATGCCATTGGCCTACTATCAAATTTTTATACCCCCGATGTATCTAACCAGTTGCAAACCATTGCCAAAAAGGCCAATTATAGTGGGCTTCAGGTGGCTGTTATAGATCTTTTAGGCAAAAAAGAAGATAAAGCAGCCCTACCCTTCTTAAGCAGCTTCTTAAATACGAACAACCAACAATTGCTTGGAGCCGCAATCGCGGCTATTGCAAAATCGGGTAAGGCGAATGCCATCAGTATGCTCATTCCGGTTCTTCAAAAGGGCGATCAGGGAACGGTAGCAATTGTAAAAAATGCCTTGCAAACAATTGCCGGCAACGAAGTGGTAGATGCATCAGCCAAAGCAATCGCAAACTCGCCCGACAATGCCCGTATTGCTTTGATAGAACTCCTCTCCGATCGTGGCGCCCAGCAATACAAGGATCTGATATTTGAACAGGTAGGCCATAATAACACTGCCGTAAAATTAGCCGCCATCAAAGCCCTACCCCATCTTGCCTCCGTGGCAGATATTGGCAGAATTGCTACCCTCTTAAATAATGCCAATACAAAAGAACTGGTAGCTGCCTGCCAGCAAACCTTAACTTCTGTAATTAAAAAGAAAAACAACCCGGCCGAAGCAATT
>JBDHYK010000221.1:0-5798 GCA_039811305.1 Niabella sp. | reverse complement strand
AGCGCAATACGGCGACCTGAGTGCCGTATTGCTTCAAAACAGCCCTTTTTACGGCAACTGGCTGCGCACACCCAACCTTAGCATTGCACTTATGGACGACTGGGAAACAAAGTTGGAGCTAATGGCGCAGCAAACCATGAACGAAAATGTAACCTCAATCAGCGGCGTACCTACCTGGACGCTGGTGCTTTTGAAACGCCTGCTCGAAATAACCGGAAAAAAATACATAACCGATATCTGGCCTTCTTTGGAGTTGTACCTGCATGGCGGCGTATCCTTTACGGCGTATAAAGACCAGTTTAAATCAATCATAGGCAAAGACATCCATTACTTAGAAACCTACAATGCCAGTGAAGGGTTCTTTTCTGCGCAGGAAGTGCCCGGCGATACTGGAATGTTGCTTTTTACCGACCACGGTATTTTTATGGAGTTTATGCCCATGAGCGAATTGGGAAAAGAGGCTCCCCAAACTCTTGGCCTTAAAGATGTGGCACTCCACACCAATTATGCTTTAGTAATCAGCACAAACGGCGGGCTTTGGCGTTATCTTATTGGCGACACCATCCAATTTGTTTCACTACATCCATTTAAAATTATCGTTTCGGGTAGAACCAAACATTTTATGAACGCTTTTGGTGAAGAGGTTATTGTTGATAATAGCGACCGCGCCATCAGCGAAGCGAGTAGTAAAACTGGCGCAGTTATTAATGATTATACTGCTGCACCTGTTTATTTTTCGGCGCAGGCCAATGGGCGGCACGAATGGCTGATCGAATTTGAAAAAATGCCGGAGGATTTAGAACTATTTACAACAGAATTAGACAAGGCCCTCAAAGCGATCAATAGCGACTACGAAGCCAAACGCTTTAAAGATATTGCCCTGTCTATGCCCATAGTACGCCCCCTGAGTAAGAGTACCTTTACCGACTGGTTGCACTATAAAGGTAAACTGGGTGGCCAGAACAAAGTTCCACGGCTTTGCAATGACAGAAAATATGTGGAAGATATTCTCCAATTTTGTGCAGAGAAATCGGAAAAAAAACCGAAGGCCGATATTTTTTAACTCAATTTTTATAATTACTTAAATACTGAATTATGAAACTACTTGAAAACAAAACTGCTATTGTAACAGGAGCCGCCCGCGGCATTGGCGAAGCCATTGCACTAAAATTTGCCGAACACGGCGCCAATATCGCCTTCACCTACGTTAGCGACGGCAGCGCCGAAAGAGCTGCCCATCTGGAACAAAAACTAACAGCCGCAGGCGTTAAAGCCAAAGCATATAAAAGCAATGCGGGAGATTTTGCCCAATGCGAATCCTTTGTAAACGACGTACTAAAAGAATTTGGCACGATAGATGTATGCGTGAACAATGCCGGAATTTCTAAAGACAACCTGCTTTTAAGACTCACTCCCGAACAGTGGCAGGATGTGTTAAACATCAATTTGAATAGTGTTTTTTATATGACCAAACAGGTAATTCGTCCCATGATGAAGGCAAAAGCGGGTAGCATTATCAATATGAGTTCTGTAATTGGGATGATGGGTAATGCAGGCCAGGCCAGTTATGCAGCCAGCAAAGCGGGTATTATCGGGTTTACAAAAAGTGTGGCAAAAGAATTGGGCAGCCGTAATATACGATGCAATGCCATCGCTCCGGGCTTTGTAGAAACCGACATGACCCAGTACCTGAACGAAGGAGAGGGCGCGTCTAAATATCTGGTCGATATTCCCCTGGGCAGGTTTGCCAAAGGCGAAGATATAGCCAATGTAGCGCTATTTTTGGCATCAGATATGGGTTCTTATCTTACCGGTCAGGTTGTAAGCGCCTGTGGCGGTTTGAATATTTAGCCGACCCAAATTCATTTTAGTGTTTTTTAACCACAATCAGGAAAAATCACAGAAATTTTTGAATGTCCTAAATAGTTCCGGATGAATATGCCAGTACCCTTTGGGCACTATAAATTATGACCAAAAAGCAACGTTATCAATATGTAATTGACTATTTCAGCCAGCAGGATCCCAATCCTGAAACAGAACTGTTGTACGACGATCCCTACCAGTTGCTGGTAGCCGTAATTCTTTCAGCCCAGTGTACCGATAAGCGGGTGAACAGTACCACTCCTTTTATTTTCGAAAAATATCCCGATTTAGAATCGCTGAGCCTGGCAAAATTTGAAGAACTGTTTCCAATAATCAAAAGTATTTCTTACCCCAATAACAAAACCAGGCACCTGATTGGCATGGCTCAAAAACTGGTACAGGACTTTGAAGGCGTTATTCCTATGACTGTAAAAGAATTAACAACCCTTCCCGGTGTAGGCCGAAAAACAGCCAATGTGATTACTTCTGTGGTTGAAAAGCAACCCAATATGGCGGTGGATACACATGTTTTCAGAGTAAGCAAACGAATAGGACTTGTTAGCCCCAAATCATCTACTCCCTTAGCAGTTGAAAAAGAACTGATCAGCAATATTCCAAAGAATCTGGTACACAAAGCCCATCATTGGTTGATTTTGCACGGCCGCTATATATGCACGGCGCGTAATCCTAAATGCGCAGAATGTGGGCTGCAACAAGCTTGTATTTATTTTCAGAAAGAAGTATAGCCTATCCCCTACAACGCATAACCAGAAAAGAAAAATGAAACGAACGAAATTACCTTCCTCGGAAAAACTATGGGTGAAGGCATCCACACTGCCCGGTGCCGGATACGGGCTCTTTACAAAAACTGATATCGCCAAAGGAGAAATTATTACCCAATATCAGGGTAGGCTTTGTACCTGGCAGGAGGTAGAAAACGACGCCGACAACGGGTATATTTATTTCATAGACGAACTTCATGTGATTGATGCGGCTAAAACCTTTGCCAGTTTTGGCCGTTACGCCAATGACGCAGCCGGTTTACAACGGGTTGCCGGCCAGCGAAATAATGCCGTGTACCATGAAGACGGCAATAGTGTATTTATAAAGGCTACCAGAAAGATAAGCGCCGGGAACGAGGTTTTTGTTGCCTATGGTGCAAAATACTGGAAACAGGTACGCGATAATATCAAAGCAGATGCAGTAGAAAATTAAAACCCATACGCTTCTGAACGGGGTGCTCTTACCTCATGTTCTGTAAGCACGACTAGAGTAGTGGAAGGCTAAAGCCACCGTTACCCTATCTTTGCAATTTACACAAAATTATTAGTTTGGACAAAAGCAACTTTGTTGATCAGATACGGATTTTTTGTCGGAGTGGCCACGGGGGCGCCGGTATTCGGCATTTTTTACGCGATAAGTTTACAGCAAAAGGAGGCCCTGATGGTGGTGATGGCGGCAGAGGAGCTCATATCATTCTAAAAGGGAACCGAAACTTGTGGACGCTCTTGCACCTTCGCTATTTTAAAAATATTCTGGCCGAAAACGGCGAAAACGGTGGGCACAATAACCGCACAGGCAGAAGTGGAAAAGATATTATTATTGAAGTGCCCCTGGGTACGGTAGCCCTGGATGAAGAAACGGGTTTGCAGGAAGCAGAGATTTTGGAAGACGGGCAAGAGTTTGTTTGGATGCCAGGAGGTAAAGGCGGACTGGGCAATGCAAATTTCGCTACACCCACCAACCAGGCTCCCGAGTACGCCCAACCCGGGTTACCCGGCGTTGAAGGCTGGAAAGTACTGGAACTTAAAGTGTTGGCCGATGTAGGGTTGGTAGGTTTCCCAAATGCTGGCAAATCTACCCTACTGTCTGTAATTACAGCCGCCAAACCCAAAATTGCTAACTATGCTTTTACAACCCTTACCCCCAACCTGGGGATTGTGGACTATCGTGATGGTAAAAGTTTTTGTGTAGCCGATCTGCCGGGAATTATTGAAGGAGCTGCAGAAGGAAAGGGACTGGGCCATCGGTTTTTAAGACATATAGAACGAAACCCCGTTCTATTATTTTTAATACCCGCCGACAGCGAAAACCATAAAAGAGAATGGGAGATATTGATCAACGAACTTAGAGAATATAACCCCGAACTGCTTCATAAACAAATGCTGATAGCAATCAGCAAAAGCGATATGCTGGATGAGGAACTGAAAACTGCCATCAGTGCCGAAATGCCCGACAATATACCCCATCTTTATCTTTCAGCAGTTGCCCAAAAAGGGCTTACAGAATTAAAAGATAAGTTGTGGGAAGCCCTCAATAGCCCGCCAGAGGAGAAAATATAGCTTCGCTTTTTGCTTTTTTATCAGAGCAAAGCTTCCACGCTGTTTTTAGGGTTTAGGATCCTCGGTTCAACCACACCGCAGCCATAAAAAAAACGACTCGCAATCGGAGTCGTTCTCATTTCTTTTTTATTATGCTACCGTTTCTGCGGCGAGCCTTTTGGCTTGTCGGGTGCGTTCGATCTCGTCTAAAATTACTTTTCGCATTCGGATAAAATTGGGTGTAACTTCAATACATTCGTCAAACTCAATATACTCCATACATTCCTCTAAGGACATAGCCGTTTTGGGTGCAATATTTGTAGCTGCATCGCTGCCGCTGGCCCTGTGGTTGGTCAGTTTTTTCTCTTCAATCACATTCACAATCAGGTCGCCGGGCTTTACGTTCTCGGCAACAATTTGCCCTGCATAAACTTCTTCCGCCGGATCTACAAAAAAAGTACCCCGGTCTTGAAGTTTATCAATAGAATACGCCGTAGTGCGCCCCTGAGTTTTTGCTATCAACACGCCATTGTTCCTTCCGGGTATTTGTCCTTTCCAGGGAAGGTAGTCGGTAAAGCGGTGAGCCATTACGGCTTCGCCGGTGGTGGCGGTAAGTAACTGCGTGCGCAACCCAATCAGACCTCTTGATGGGATTTCAAATTCTAAATGCTGCATTTCGCCCTTGGTTTCCATTACCATCAGTTCTCCTTTACGGCGGGTAACCAGGTCAATCACCCTACTGGCAAACTCTTCGGGTACATCCACTACCAGGTTTTCGTAAGGCTCATATTTCTGTCCGTCTATTTCTTTTACGATTACCTGAGGCTGCCCAACAGTCATTTCGTAACCTTCGCGCCGCATGGTTTCTATCAACACGCCTAAGTGCAGAATACCACGACCATACACTAAAAAGGCTTCACCGCCTTCGTTTTCCTCTACCCGTAAGGCCAAATTCTTTTCGGTTTCTTTAAAAAGCCGGTCACGCAGGTGTCGGCTGGTTACAAATTTGCCATCTTTGCCATAAAACGGAGAATTATTAATGCTGAAAAGCATGTTCATGGTCGGCTCGTCCACGCTAATCAGGGGCAGGGCTTCGGGTTTTTCTATATCGGCGATCGTATCTCCAATATTAAAATCTTCAATTCCTACCACAGCACAAAGGTCGCCCGCTTTCACTTCGGTTACTTTCTTTTTGCCCATACCTTCAAAAACGTATAGCTCTTTCACCTTTGTTTTTTTGATGATGCCGCCAGCCTGCATCAGGGCAACCTGTTGCCCTTCTTTAATACTACCCCTGCTTACTTTACCAATGGCAATACGACCTAAAAACGAAGAATAATCAAGTGAAGTAATTTGAAGCTGCAGGTTCCCTTCGTGAACACGAGGCGCTGGCACGTACCGGATGATTCCGTCCAACAAGGGTAAAATCGTATCTATTGGTTCCAGAGAATCATTGAACCAACCCTGCTTACCCGAACCATAGTAGGTAGGAAAGTCCAGTTGCTCTTCTGTTGCGTCTAAATGAAAAAACAGGTCAAAAACAGCATCATGCACTTCATCGGGGCGGCAGTTGGGTTTGTCCACCTTATTGATCACCACAATGGGGCGAAGATT
>JBDHYK010000220.1:0-5859 GCA_039811305.1 Niabella sp. | reverse complement strand
ATATCACCGCTTACGAAATCTATCTTTACAACGATGATAATCAAATAGTTGAGATTCAAAATTATAATAAAAGTCTAAAATTGGGATACCTGCTTTTGAAGAAATCCTCTTTTTTATACGACGCGAAAGGAAACAAAATAAAGGAACTGGAGTATTTCCCTCAAATCCATACTACAGAAACAAAAAATTACTACTATGAAGCAGGCCGCCTGCGAAAAATTGATCATTTGAACCCCCAAAACCAGCTTACTCACTATATTATATATGACTATAACCCAAGCGGAAAGTTGGTAAAAGAGACTCTTTTTGAATCGGATAATAAAATGATCCAATACACCGTTTATACCTACGCTGACGATAAAAATGTGCTTACCACCGTTTACAACCCATTGAACAACACCGCTATAAGACAAATTAATAAAAGTTTCGACCGATTTGGCAACCTTGTTGTTCTTAGTTCCAAAGAGCTAAGCCTGTTAAGCTCAATGTCAAACTACACCCACCGATACGAGTATATTGCCCCGCCTGCTATCATGTATTGATATTTTAACATTTCCGAAGGTTTTCGTAGTTAAAAATTCTTTCTATCTTTGAACTACGAAACTTAACGTATTCAAAAAATTTAAAGAAATGAAATTAGCAAACTATTTTTTATTTACCCTGCTACTACCCGGTTTGGTGGCAGCACAGCCTACAGAAAAAAACAAAGAAGTAGAACAAATTATCATCACAAAAAAGGGTGCGAGTGACGAAAAGCTAAACATCACCCTCGATGGGAACAACGTAATTGTCAACGGCAAGCCGATAGACAACAACAAAGAAGCCGATATTACGGTAAAGCGCATGAAAATAAAGAATCTGGATGACTACCGGGACTTCTCTGCCAATTTTCCACAAAACGGCACGGTTCGTGGCATGCTGCTTCAGCCCGGCGCAACTACCAGCCCAAACAAGGCTATGCTGGGTGTTGCAACAGAAAAAGCAGATGATGCCCCGGGTGTAGTGGTAAAAAACGTAGCTGAGGAAAGCGCCGCACAGAAAGCCGGTCTTAAAGAGGGCGACTTGATTGTAGAAGTGGATTCAAAAAAAATAGACAGTCCAGACGACTTATCGAAGGCAATTGGTCAAAAAAACCCAGGGGACAAAGTAACCATCTGGTACCTGAGGGACAAAAAACAAAATACCGCTGTAGCAGAGCTTACCAAATGGAAGGCTCCCGAAGCCATCCGTTTGGAAGGGATGATGCCGGGAATAGATATTGGCACTCTGCTCAAGCCCCGGGTTGTAGAAGGATTTCGCTTAGATCCCGACGGACGTACACCCCAGTCATTGCCCTTGAGAGTTTCTCCGGCAACTCCAAAATTAGGTATCAAAATTCAAGACCTGGAAGCAGGCGAGGGTGTTAAAATACTGGAAGTAGAAAAAGGCTCCGATGCCGACAAAGCCGGACTAAAAGCAGGCGATATAATTAAAGAAGCCAACGGTAGCCCCATCAACGACACCGATACCATGGCGGGTCGTTTACGCCAACAGCGCGGTACAACACCCCTGAAACTGAAGATAGAGCGCCAGGGTAAAGCACAAAACATTGAAATTAGGTTCAGCAAAAAGATAAAAACTGCCGAACTTTAAACCCACACAACATATCCAACGGATAATCGTTATTAATTACGAGGGTGGTTGGGAATTGAGTCTTTGTTTTGTTTTTTAGATTAGGGCTTGTTTTTTTAATTTCGTGATTTTGGGTTTGAAAATGCCGATTGTGGAAGTCTCATTTCACTTTCGGCATTTGTTTTGGCAGGATTGTAACCTTTATCACCTTTTGTTAGCCGCAAGTTCCTATTTTTGCTGCCCCTTTAGTATCGGCAAACATAAAAAAATCAATAAAAATCAATATTCATGAATAAAATTCTTTTTGCCATAGCAATTGCCCTGGTGTTTTTCAGCTGCACCGACCGTGGAAAGAAAGCCTTCGTCGTTACCGGAACTGTAGAGAACAATACCGGAAAAATGATTTACTTAGAAGAAGTACCCATCGGTACCATGCGTGCTACGGTTGTAGATTCGGCGCAACTAAAAAAGGATGGTGGCTTTCAATTTAAAGCAGAAGCAGCCGAATCGGCAATATATAACATTCGTATTGACAATAATATGTACCCGGTGGCTTCGGTAATTAATGATAAACCTTCGGTAGATATTACTATCACCATGAATAAAGAAAGAACCGAGTTTGCCGACGATTTTAAGGTAGAAGGTTCGCCCGCAAGTCAGAGTTTGCAGGATTATATGAAGGAATTTGACAAAAGAATGCAGGCTATGTTTGTAAAAAGAAAAGAATTGGACAGCCTACGCACGGCAACCGCTAAGGACAGTGTGCTAAACGCTTATACCCAGGCAGTTGGAAAGGCAGGAGCAGAAGTGAAAGAATTTGTTTCCTCAGAAATAAAAAAATCAGAGAACCCGGCGCTGACAATGTTTGAGCTTGGGTACTACCAGTCCACCGCCAGCAACCCTGGCCTGGGTCTGGAGCCTCTTGCAGATGAATTCGTTAGTGAAATCATTGACAACGTTCATAAGAAAAACCCCAATCACAGCGGTTTAGCACTGATCAAACAAAGCCTTGCTTCACAGGCTGCCCGCACTGGAGCCGGCGCATGGGTAGGGAAACAAGCCCCTGATTTTTCATTGCCCGATGTAAATGGCAAACCCGTAGCGTTAAGTTCGTTGAAAGGAAAATATGTGTTGGTAGATTTTTGGGCCAGCTGGTGCAAACCCTGTAGAATAGAAAACCCTAACGTGGTAGCTGCGTACAATAAATTCAAAAATAAAAACTTCACTATTTTGGGTGTGTCTTTAGATGAAAGCAAAGACGCCTGGATAGATGCAATAAAAAAAGACCAACTTAACTGGCAGCATGTCAGCGACCTGAAACAGTGGAACTCGATGGTGCTACCCTTATATCAATTTGATGGAATTCCCTACAATGTACTGTTAGACCCTCAGGGAAAAGTAATTGCAGAAAGTTTGCGGGGAAGCGGCCTAGAAGCAAAATTAGCAGAAGTACTGAATTAAGTTATTTTTCGCTGTTTTTCTACTCAGCCCAAATGGCAGAGAACGCTGACTAAAAGAGCCTTCCCAACATTGCATTAAAGTTGGCGGTTGGCTAACTTGCCGATCTACGGATGGCAAACGGTGTAAGATCTGAAAGACAGAAGAGTGGGTCTGCTCTCAAAAAAACATTGATAATCAAGCTTTTATACACACCAATACCCTATGGGCTTGTATTATTGAGGCCAGAACCCTAATTTTGCACCCATTGAACTGAACCTTATAACATGAAAAAATTAGTATTCCTTGCATTAACATTCATCAGCATTGCAACACAGGCACAAGATAAAACAGTAGCCGATTTAAAAAAATCGTCGGAGCGGAGCATTAAAAAAGATGCCAGTGATACCACCAAAAAAGTATGGAAAACCGGAGGATTTTTTAATCTGAATGGAGGGCAGACCTCTTTAAGCAACTGGGCTGCGGGCGGCGATGATTTTTCGCTAACGGTGAACTCCCAGTTAAGTACGTTTGGCTTTTTTAAAAAAGATAAACATAGTTGGGACAATACGCTCGATATTAACTTAGGTTATATCAATACCACTTCTATGAAAGGTAGAAAGAATGACGACCGCATTGATTTATTGTCGAAATATGGTTATGCAATCGGTCCGAAATGGAATGTGGGGATGTTGTTTAATTTCCGGTCTCAGCTGTTCAAAGGATATGCCTATGACAAAAATAACAATAGAACGCTCAATTCCGATTTCTTATCCCCAGGCTATATCTTGTTGAGCCCTGGTGTGGATTATAAACCCAATAGCAATTTTTCAGTTTTTATTTCTCCAGCTTCTGTTCGGTGGACGATTGTTGCAAATGATTCACTTTCTTCGGTAGGCGCGTATAGTGTAGATAAAAACAAACATATTAAAACCGAGCTGGGTGCTTTTGCATCAGCCAATTATATCAAAGATTTCAATAAAACAGTTTCCTTTAAAAGCCGTTTAGACTTGTTTTCCAACTACTTACACAACCCTAAAAATGTAGATATCTATTGGATAAACATGATTAACGTGAAGCTGACCAAGGCCCTGGCACTTACTTATGGGCTGGATATTATTTATGATGATGATGTAAAAATTTTCGGGCCGGCCAAGAACAAACCCGCCACCCAGCTTAGATCTATGTTTGGGGCAGGCTTCCTGGTAAAATTCTAGAGAGCTTCCAGATGATAGTGGCCCTTATTGTTGATTTACCCTAAACAATTAAATAGATACCCACTTTGGGCCAGAAAAAACTGATCCGCTTTGCTGAAATTGGTACATTTAAAAATGTGCTGCAACACCCCGAGGGCATGGCGGGCAGGTGGCAGGTTCATTTTGGCAATACCAACCCAATTGTTTTAGAATTGGCTTGCGGAAAAGGAGAATATACCCTGGCCCTGGCTGGAATGTATCCTTCAAAAAACTATATTGGAGTAGATCTGAAGGGCAACCGAATTTGGGTGGGTGCCAAAAAGGCCTTAGAAGCAGGCTATCAAAATGTGGCATTTTTAAGATCCCAAATTGAAAGAATTACCGATTTTTTTGGCAACCAGGAAGTAGATGAAATCTGGATCACCTTTCCCGATCCACAATTGCGCCTGTCGAAAGCTAAAAAACGGTTGACGCACCCCCGATTTTTACGCCTTTACCAGCAAGTATTGAAACCCGGAGGAATCATACATTTGAAAACTGACAGTCCTGATTTATATCGTTTCACAAAAACGGTGATTCAAATGTATCATTGTAACCTCGTTAAAGATATTGCCGATATCCATGCTACGGTAACCCTATCGCCCGAGTTGGCTATAAAAACCCACTATGAAGCACTGGATATTGCCCAAAGCAACCAGGTTCACTATTTATCATTTACTTTACCTGAGCTGTTTCCTGCTTCTGATCGGGACACAGCATTAAAAGAATGTTTAAGCCATGACGCAGAACCAGGAAGATGAACTTTACTTTGCAAACGAAGAGGGGTTTACTGCCCTAACCGAAGAATATCTGTTGCAAAGGGGCTATTGTTGTGGCAACGGCTGCCAAAATTGCCCTTACGAGTATAAAAATGTTCCCGAACCCCGCCGCACTGAACTTCTAAATGAAAGAAAGAAAAAGCAACAAAAAAAATAGGTCGTTATTGCAGCCGGTGGTACCCACCGGAGGCAGAGATGCCAGTTTCTTTCAGCAGGTATATGATATTGCACGTCAAATACCAAAAGGAAGGGTAACTTCTTTTGGAGCCATTGCTCGTTGTTTAGGAGCAGCAAAAAGTGCCAGAATGGTGGGTTGGGCGCTGAGTGGTAGTAGTGCTGTGCGGCCAAAAGTGCCGGCACACAGGGTGGTAAACAGCCAGGGGTTGCTTACCGGCAAATTTCATTTTGAAACCATTACAAAAATGGAGGAACTGCTTGCAAAAGAAGGTGTAAAAGTGCAAGACAACAAGGTAGTAGATTTTGATATCCTCTTCTGGGATCCCTCAATGCAATTGGAGCTGTAGTAAAAGATAAAAGCACCGGCCTGCCAAACTTGAACTGAAAAAAAATTAAGGCGCCTATAGGTTGCATTTTTTAAATACATCTTAAATAGTATTTAAATTTCTCTTTAGAGAAAGAAAGCAAATTTATTGAATGATGTATTCCATTTTGAACAATAGTAAAGCCAAAAAAGGGGTTCTCTTGCGAGAAACCCCCAAATACACATTTCCACTCTGCCACTGCCACTTAATTAAATTTATCGGGAAACTGTTTGGCGATGCCTTCTGTAAGAATAT
>JBDHYK010000219.1:0-5885 GCA_039811305.1 Niabella sp. | reverse complement strand
GATTTCAGGCTCTTTATTGGGTATTGCGGCGGGAACACAGGCGAACTGGAGGTCGAAATGGAAGAAGGAAGCTGGGAGGTAGTGGCGGGGGAGGTGTTTAGGTGAAAATATTGGATTTGATTGTCAAAAAACAATTTTGGGGGATATAGAGTGTAAAGGATTGGTACACAATGAAAATAAAAAAAGCCCCACCGAAGCAGGGCCAAGAAATCTTCGGCTTATAGCCTTATTGTGATTTGCGCTACAAATATATGGATAAAACAAATTGATATGAACAAAATTTTTGGACTTGATCTTGGAACTAACTCTATTGGTTGGGCATTGCGTAATCCTGATTTAACAGAAAACCAAATTGAAAAGTTTGGAGTTTTAACTTTCAATAAAGGTGTTGGTTTGGGAAAGACAGGCGAATACTCTTACGCTGCTGAACGAACAAAAAAACGTTCTACAAGGCGATTGTATCAAGCTCGTAAATACCGACTTTGGGCAACGCTTGAAAACTTAATTAATGAAGGATATTGTCCTTTATCTATTGAGGATTTAAACAAATGGCGGCATTACAGCAAAGAAGAAGCTCATAAAAACAACAATGCAGGAAGAGTGTACCCTATATGGAACACAGCATTTGATGCATGGATGAAATTAGATTTTGACGGTGATGGAAAACCTGATTACACAAGTCCATATCAACTACGCAAAGAATTAGCGCAAACAAAATTAAATTTCACTAAAGAGGAAAACCGCTTCAAGTTGGGCAGAGCCTTGTATCATATTGCTCAACGCAGGGGTTTTAAAAGCAGCAGAAAAGGTGCGGATGACGTGAAAGAAAAAGAAACAAATGATAGCGAAGTAATGGATTTGCAATATTCTGAAAAGAAGAAAAACAAAGTTGTTACAGAATTATTTGAGAAATATAAAGAAGCGAAAACAATTGGGTGGTTGTTTGCTATTATAGAGTACTTACCTCGACACGAAAATTCTATCCGAGAACTTGCCAAATATTTGGTTTTGAAAACAAATGACAATGAAGTTAAAGATTTACTTACTCGGTTTGAAGAATTGCCATCGACTGGAAATAAATACAGAAACGAATTAAGTATACTTATAGAGAAAAAATATCCACATATCAAAGCAGAGTTTTTAAGAACCCAAGACCTTGGTGAAAGAAATGAAGAGGAAAGAATACGTGAAAACAAAGCCCAATATGCCATTCGTGAAAATTACAAAGATGAAATAAAATATATTTTTCAATTTCAAGGGTTGAAATTTGAAGATGCACTTTATACTAAATTAGTTGAAAAAGGAAAAAACAAAAACGATGGAAGTATTTTCTACAAACGTCCCTTACGTTCACAAAAAGGATTGATAGGTAAATGTACCTTAGAACCTAATAAATATCGTGCACCTATCAGCCATCCAAGTTTTGAAACATTCAGAGCGTGGTCGTTTTTGAATAACATTAAATACAAGCAAGAAAATGGTCAATTTGAGAAATTACCTTTAGAAATAAAACAGAAAATTTATACCGATTTATTTGTTGGAAGATTAAAGGGATATTTCCCCTTTTCTGATATAGAAAAATTGGTCAATAAAACTACAGGAAAGAAATGGCTATTTAATTACAAAGCAAAAACTACAGTAACCGCTTGCCCTGTTTCTGCACGATTGAAAGACATTTTTGGTGATGATTATTTGAATGTAAAAATTGAAAAAGCCAAAGCTCCAAAATCTGATAAAGCATTTTATGATATAGAAGATATTTGGCATGTTTTGTTCAGTTATGAAGATCAAGAATTTGTTGCCGAATTTGCAGAAAGCAAACTAAAACTTGATGCAGATAAAACAAAACAATTTGTAATTGCATGGAACGCATGCCCTGTTGGTTACGGAATGTTGAGCTTGAATGCTATCAATAAAATCAATGTGTTTTTAGAGAAAGGATTAATTTATACCGAAGCGGTTTTATTGGCAAATATTCCGGAAATAATTGGTAAAGAATTGTGGCAACAAAACGAACAGTTATTGCTTGAAAGTATCGGTGGAGTTATCGCCGAAAACAGAAATCAAAAAGCAATACTCAACATTGTAAACAATCTTATTTCTAAACATAAAAATTTAGAGGCAAGTGAGAAATTCGGGTACAAAGAGAATGATTACAAATTAATGAAGAGTGATTTAGAAGATATTCAAATTGCAATAGAAGAACAGTTTGGATCAATAAAATGGAAAACTTTTCCTGATGAAGAACAGAAAAATATTCTTGATACGGTAAAAGACTGTTATCAGGCTTATTTCTCTAAGCAAGATATTGTAAGAGATAGCGGAAGCGAAGAGCGAATTGTTACTATTCAATCCAACGGGAAAAATTATTACAAAACAGATACAGGATATTATCGTTTACCTAAGTTGATTGACACCCTTAAAGCATTTTTGCAAGATAATTTTGACAGCCTTGATGAAAAATTGCTCTCAAAAATATATCATCCTTCGGAAATCAACATTTATCCGCCTGCAAAGGAAATAGATGGAGTTTTAAAATTGGGAAGCCCCAAAACAGGTTCGTTTAAAAACCCGATGGCGATGCGTACTCTACACGAGTTACGCAAGCTGATGAACTATTTAATTGAAACTAAGCAGATAGATAACGAAACGCGAGTTGTAGTAGAAGTTGCTCGAGATTTGAACGATGCTAACAAACGATGGGCTATTGAAGCATGGCAAAAGCAACGAGAAGAAGAAAATCAGGAATTTGCAAAGGCGATTAAAGAAGTATTAAAGCCCGATAATACCTCAGTTGCTGATGACGACATTGATAAAGTAAGATTGATGAATGAGCAGTATGAAAACGAGAAACAAATTACTTTCTTAAACCAACTTCTTCCACCCGTTTTTGAAGAAAAGGAAAGCGAACTAAACGAAAACAGTAAAAAGAAAAAGATCAGCAAGAAGAAAAAAGAGCAGCTTGCCAAAGATGAAGCAATCAGATATAGCGAGTATAGTAAAATACTCATTGAAAAATATCGCTTGTGGCGAGAGCAAAATTTTCAATGCCTTTACACGGGGAAACTCATTGCCTTAACTGACCTTCTTAATGGAAATGTAATTGACTTTGAACACACCATTCTTGCAAGTAAATCCTTTGACAATTCGTTGGCAAATAAAACAGTTGCATATACTGATTATAATAGAACGATAAAGAAAACGCTACTTCCTACGCAGCTTTTAAATTACGACAAAGAATACAATTTCGGTGGAAGTATTGGAAAATGTTCAGCTATAAAACCACGGTTAGAGGCGTGGAAAGAGAAGGTAGAGCGCATCAAACAGCAAATTGATTTTTGGAAAACAAAATCAAAAAAGGCAGCTGACAAAAATTGGAAAGACGATGCTATCCGTCAACGTCATTTGTGGCAAATGGAATTAGATTATTGGCAAAATAAATTAAACCGCTTTACTATTACTGAAATTACAAGTGGTTTTAAAAACAGCCAAAAAGTAGATACACAGTTGATTTCAAAATATGCTTTTCATTATTTGAAAACCTATTTTGATAAAGTGGACGTTCAAAAAGGAAGCATTACGGCAGAGTTCAGAAAAATATACCAACTGCAAGCTGCCGATGAAAAGAAAGACCGCAGTAAACATTCGCATCATGCAAAAGATGCAGCAGTGTTAACGCTTATTCCTGTGGCTGCCAAACGCGATGCTATTTTGGAAAAATATTACGAAGCAAAAGAAAATAAAACTCCTTATAGAGTCGAGCCACCTTTTGCTGGATTTAAACGAGAGTTCGTTTGGGGAATAGACGACAGCGTTCTAATCAACAACATCACAAATAACCAAGAACTAACGCCAGCAAAACGAAAAGGCAAAAAAGAGAACTTGAAAGACAAAGGCGGAAATTTTATTTACCAATTAGATGAGAATGGAAATCCGAAAATCAAAACAAGGAAAAATGGCGAAATTATATTCAAGAATGATTCTTTGGGAAAAAGGATTTTAGACACAAATGGAAAGCCTATTCCAGTTCTACTAAAAAAATTCAAACAAAAGCGAATAACAGGTGATGCAATCAGAGGGCAACTACATCAGGAAAAATATTACGGAGCAATTAAACCGGCAAAGCGTGGCGAAAAAGGCAATATCGAAAAGGATGAAAGCGGAAAATTCATACAAGAAGAATTGATAAGGTTTGTTCTACGGGTTCCGTTTAATGCTGATTTTACAAGCATCGATAAAATTGTTGATGAAGGACTGAAAAAACAAATACAGGAACACGTCAAAAGAGTAGGAAATTTTAAAAAGGCTTTTGAAGAAGGAATTTATTTGTTGGATAAAAATGGTAAACCACACGGAAATAAAATCAGGCATATCCGTGTTTTCAAAGATGGTGAAGTAAAAGAACCCTTGGCAATTAAGAAACAAACCAATCTTTCCGATAAAGAATACAAGCAACATTATTGGGCTGCAAATGCTACTAATAGTTTTTTTGCTATTTATAAAAATAATGAATTGAGCTTTTCTATTCGTAGAAATCTGTTTGAAGTTGCAAACCAAATTTCAGTTGATACCCAAAGAAAGGAAGACTTTTTTGAGCCGAGAGTTTATGTAAAAAAAGATGGCAGGTCAATAAGAGAATTATTAAAGAAAGAAATCGAAGAAGGTGAACAAGGTACAGAATTGTTACTTACTTATATCTTAGAAAAAGGCACCAAAGTCATTTTCAGAAATAAAGATGAGGATTTCAAATCTTTATCGTACAATGATATTTTGAGACGACTTTATGTTTACACCAATTTTGAAAAAGACGGACGATTGAATTTTCAGTATCATATGGAAGCAAGAAATAAAATTGAAGAAACTTATTCCGAATCTGAAATTGATTTTTCAAACCCAAAACCAACACTGCGATTTAGCTATTCTAAGTATGAGTTTGCAGTGGAAGACTATGATTTTGAAATCAAAATGGACGGAACTATAAAGTGGCTTAAATGAGTATTTTTTTGAAATGAAAAATTAGTTTAGTGTATGCTCCAGTTCGAAACTTTCTACCACATCTACAACCACGTCAATGGCGATGACAACCTGTTTCGGGAGCAGAAGAACTATCCTTTTTTCATGGAGAAATACCATCAGCATATTGACCCGATTGCAGAAACCATTGCCTGGTGCCTGATGCCAAACCATTTTCACCTGCTGGTAAAAATTAGAAGCGAAAAGGAAATCGTTGATAATTTTTCTTCTTCCGCTTCCGCAAACTTTTCTAAAGTTAAGAACTTTAGAAAAATTGAAGCTCTCGAAGAAGAAAAATTAAAATTCCTCAGTAAGCAGTTTTCTAACTTTTTTAGCAGCTATACGCAGGCTTTTAATAAGGTATATAACAGACGGGGTTCTTTGTTTATCAAGAATTTTAAACGGAAAGAAGTAGAGGATGAAAACTATCTCCGAAATCTGATTCTTTACATTCACCTGAACCCTATAAAACATCGCTTTGTAAGTCTTATCAGCGATTGGATTCCTACATCGTATCATACTTTTCCTACCGAGAAACCTGCATATCTGACAAGCTTGTTTTCTGATGAGCAGGAGTACCTGCAACAACACCAGGAAAAGCAACAGGTCTTTAATGAATATCAAACCATTGAGCATGATTTAAAATAAGCTTATGATCAAACGAACCCTTTACTTTGGCAATCCTGCCTATCTGAAAACAAAAAACGAACAACTTGTCATCTCTTTAAAGGATTGTGAGGAAGAGAAGCGGGTACCCATTGAAGACATAGGAGTATTGATATTAGATCATTATCAAATCACCATTACCCAGCCCACGTTAGCTCGTTTGCTGCACCATAATGCCGCCATCATTACCTGCGATGAAACGCATC
>JBDHYK010000218.1:0-5911 GCA_039811305.1 Niabella sp. | reverse complement strand
CAAAAAGAACAGACACAGGCTGTTATTTCTTCGTTACAGCAAAAAACCGTTACGCCCGCTCCACAAATAAGTGTGGCTCAAAAACAACTGGCGGTTCAGCAGGAGCAGTTAGACTATTTACGTAAAGAAAGGCAAAGAATACAAAACCTGGTTACTGCAGATGCTGTGCCCCGGAAGCAGTTGGACGACATGAACCAGCAGATTGCTCAAGTTCAAAAGCAAATAGCAGTAACGCACCAGCAGATTACCTCCTACAGCGAAAGCTCGGCCACGCAGAACCGTAGCATTCTTAGCGAAACGGCTCCTTTGGAAAAGTCGAGGGCTCAAATTCAATACCAGATTGAAAAAGGTCAGATTGTAAACCCACTGAATGGTACTGTTTTAGCGAAGTACGCAATGCAGGGAGAAATGGCTACCATCGGGCGTCCGCTTTATAAAATTGCAAATGTGGACACACTGAACCTGAAAGCTTATATCACTGGCGATCAGCTTCCTCAAGTAAAATTGGGGCAGTCTGTAACCGTGCGAATAGACGACGGTACCGGAGGTTTTAAAAAATACGAGGGTGCCATCCGTTGGATTGCAGACAAATCAGAATTTACTCCCAAAGCCATACAAACAAAATCGGAACGGCAGAATTTGGTTTACGCAATGAAAGTACGGGTTGCTAATGACGGTTTTTTGAAAATAGGCATGTATGGGGAAGTATTGTTTCAACCCAAACCTGCATTGTAATTCGAATTCTAATTATTGATGGATACACGGAAAAATAAATCATTGAATAATATAAAAAATAAAAGTTTTGAGAACGAGGGCGTGAACAGCCTTTCTTCCAGCAAGGAAGAAGGGGAACAAGTTGCTATTTGCTTGAAGCATATTTCAAAAACCTATGATAAGGAAAAAGTTTTAGCTGTTGATAACGTAAGCCTTACCGTTCAAAAAGGAGAACTCTTTGGGTTAATCGGTGCAGATGGTGCCGGAAAGACCAGTTTGTTTCGCATACTCACCACGTTGATACTGGCAGATAAAGGCATTGCAAAGGTTTCGGGATATGATGTTGAAACAGATTTTAAAATGATCCGAAAGATTATAGGGTATATGCCGGGTCGGTTTTCATTGTATCAGGATCTTACGGTGGAAGAAAATCTTACATTTTTTGCAACCTTATTTGGCACCACTATTGAGGCAAATTATGAACTGATTCAAGATATTTATGAACAAATAAAACCTTTTCGTAACCGCCGTGCGGGCAAGTTGTCGGGAGGTATGAAGCAAAAGCTGGCATTGTGTTGTGCCCTGATTCATAAACCAGAGGTGCTTTTTTTAGATGAGCCCACAACAGGTGTTGATGCTGTTTCCCGAAGAGAGTTTTGGGGTATGCTGAAAAAATTAAAATCGCAGGGGATTACTATTCTTGTTTCCACACCGTATATGGATGAAGCCATACTGTGCGAAAAAATTGCACTGATACAAAAAGGAAAAATATTAACAATAGACAGTCCGGAAAATATTCTAAAAGCATTTCCTGTGAAATTGTATGGTATAAAAGCAGAAAATATTTATCGTTTGTTGAAAGATCTGAGATCCTGCGAAGAGGTGGATACCTGTTATCCATTTGGAGAATGGTTACACATGACTGTAAAAGATTCGGTGAACAGGGCGCTGGATTATTTCATAGATTTTGCGATAAAGAAAGGACATAAGAGCGTTGAAATGAAAGCGATCCTGCCTACGATAGAAGATAGTTTCATAAGACTGATGGAACTATCTTCCAACAATAATAGTAATAACGAGCATGAATTAAAAAAGTTTGAAAGAATTTGAATATCCGATATGTTTAAAAACAAAACTATAGTTAAAGTAAATGAGCTTTCAGGCGCTGCAACGACAGATCGGGTTATTGTTTGTAAAAATCTTACTAAAAAGTTTGGTGATTTTGTTGCAGTAGATCATATTTCTTTTGATGTGCAAAAAGGTGAAATTTTTGGTTTTTTGGGAGCCAACGGAGCTGGAAAAACAACCGCTATGCGCATGCTTTGTGGCCTCTCTTACCCCAGTTCGGGAGCGGCTACCGTTGCAGGCTTCGATGTGTTTCGACAACAGGAAAAAATAAAACAGCGAATCGGCTACATGAGCCAGAAATTTTCTTTGTATGAAAATCTTACTCCGTTAGAAAATATTGTATTTTATGCCGGGGTGTATGGTGTGCCAGCAAAGGAAATTAAAGAACGAAGTCGTCAACTAATAGAAACCTTAGGATTACAACAGGTAGCTCGTAAACTGGTAGCCGGCCTTCCTTTGGGATGGAAGCAGAAATTGGCTTTTTCTGTTGCAATTTTTCATAACCCCAGGATCGTGTTTCTTGACGAACCTACCGGTGGCGTAGATCCCATTACAAGAAGGCAGTTTTGGGATATGATTTACGAAGCTGCAGAAAGAGGGATTACAGTATTTATCACCACCCACTACATGGATGAAGCCGAATATTGCGATCGGGTGGCAATCATGGTTGATGGAAAGATTGAAGCACTGGACAAACCTTTAAATCTGAAAAGAGATTTTGAGGTAGGTACAATGGATGAAGTATTCTTTAAGTTGGCAAGAAATGCAAACAGAAGTGAAGACTGACTGTGAAATGGGGGGTAACTGAAAGTTACGAACAAATTGATGCGCAAATGGAATATAAAGGTGGAAAACTAAATGATTAGAAGGTGAAACAACTTCTTGTTTTTATACGAAAAGAATTCTATCACGTTTTTAGAGATCAAAAAACGCTGGTGGTTATGTATGGCATTCCCATCATGCAAATTGTACTGTTTGGCTTTGCCCTCACCAGTGAAGTAAAAAACGTGAACATGTTGGTGGTAGATAATGCAAGGGATGTATCGTCTGAAAAGCTTATAGCCAGGTTCAAAGCATCTGCCTATTTTACATTGAAAGAAAAACAGATGTCTTACGCCGATATGGAAGCCGAGTTCAGGAAAGGTGATATCAAAGCCGTAATTGTGTTCCCACCCAATTTCGAGAATGATTTAACCACTACCAATGCAGCACAGATACAGGTAGTTGCAGACGGCTCCGAACCCAATGTGGCAAAGATGCTGATACAGTACATCACATCTATTACAGCAGATTACCAAAGGGAGCTTAATGTAAACAACCAGCAGAGGATGAAAATTATACCCGAAACCAGAATGTTGTATAACGAAGAAGGGAATGGGTCCATCAACTTTGTGCCAGGTGTCATGGCTTTAATTCTGATGATCGTTTGTACGGCGCTTACTTCAGTAGCGGTTGTACGCGAAAAAGAATTGGGAACCATGGAAATTCTTCTGGTTTCTCCCCTAAATCCTCTTATGGTATTGGTGGCAAAGGCAATACCGTATTTAGTATTGTCTTTAATTAATCTAATCTTTATATTGTTACTCTCGGTATATGTGATGCAGGTGCCCATGGCGGGCAGTATTGGTTTGTTCTTTTTGTTAAGCTTTTTATTTATTACCACAAGTTTATCATTGGGATTAGTTATTTCTAATTCCACCGATTCGCAACAGGTTGCATTATTGGTTTCGATGATTGGTATGATGCTTCCAACAATTGTTTTTACAGGATTCCTTTTCCCCATTGAAAATATGCCTGCCTTCTTTCAATGGTTTTCCAATCTGGTACCGGCCAAATGGTATTATACGGGTGTGAAATCTATCATGCTAAAAGGGCTGGGTCTGAAATACGTGTGGAAGGAAATGGCAGTTTTATTAGTGTTGAGCTTGGTATTGATCGCAATAGCCATTAAGAAATTCAAAATTAGGATGGCATGAAAGTACTACTATATCTATTACAAAAAGAGTTCAAGCAAATTGTTCGGGATAAAACAATCCTTCCCATAATATTTATATTGCCTTTAGTACAATTGGGCGTTTTGCCCCTTGTTATGGATTTTGAAGTTAAACAGGTAAATGTAGTGGTTATTGATAAGGATCATAGCCCTCTGTCCGATAAGCTGGTTCATAAAATTGGAGCTTCAGGGTATTTTAATTTTATTGCGATAGAACCCTCCTATAAACAGGCGATTGAATACCTTAGAAAAGGAGATGCGGATCTGGTGTTGGAAATTCCTAATTCTTTTGAGACCTCGCTGGTAAAAGAAAAACACGCTGCAGTAAGTGTATCGGTAGATGCGATCAATGGTACCAAGTCTTCATTGGGAACGGCATATTTAATTTCCGTAATTGGAGATTTTAATAAGAACGTTCAGATGTACAGCAATCAGAAGCTAATTACACCCCAAACAATAGCAGTGGAGTCATCCATTTGGTTTAATCCTTACGCAAACTATCATTGGTTTATTGTACCCGGGATAATGGCATTTTTACTTACAATCTTTGCAGGATCTATATCGGCATTGAATATTGTAAAGGAAAAGGAAATAGGAACTATTGAACAAATTAACGTAACACCGATAAGAAAATGGCAATTTGTACTCGGAAAGTTAATACCTTTTTGGATTGCAGGAATGCTCATCCTTACGGTATCATTATTGGTGGCACGATGGTTTTATGGCATCCGAATTGTGGGAAGCATCTCTATTTTGTATGCGCTTACAGGGGTTTATTTAATTGCACTTTTAGGCTTTGGCCTTTTCATCTCCACGATCAGCAATAATCAATTGCAGTCTATGTTTCTGTCTTTCTTTTTTCTAATGATTTTTGTATTGATGAGTGGTTTGTTCACATCAATCGAAAGTATGCCCCAATGGGCCCGATACATCGCCCACTCATTACCCATCACATATTTTATGAAGGCACTAAGAATGGTGATCTTAAAGGGAAGCTCCCTGTTGCAACTCAAAGAAATATTTCTTATACTAACAGGGTTTGCTATCGCTTTAAACGGGTTGGCAGTTTGGAATTATAAAAAAACAAGCTGAATGTTTTTACAAAAATTTTCGCCAATTTATAATTAACGTAGTTCCTGATTTTTGGTTCAGGCTACAGCCGATTGAAGCATAAAAAAAAGCACAGTTCTCATTTCTGAGAAGCTGTGCTGTTGCTACGCATTTTTTAAAATATGAAAAATGAGCACTCTACAATTACAACTTATCCGTACCCCGGCTTTCCTTATCCATTCGCTGTATATCTCTTATTTTTGCTGCCGGAATAAGATTTTGATAGTCCCAAAACGCTGCAACGGCAACTATTTTCCAGCTTCCGTTTATTTTTTCCATCACGCGCACTTCCTTACTGTGGAAGAAATCGTTTCCAGCCTTATTACTGTTAAACTGATCCCAGGTTAAATAGCAAGAATTATCTCCATAAAACTTGTACTTTATATTTTTTCTTTCAACCGTTGGATGACTGCTTGACTGGGGTTCGGGGTTTTCATGAATATATCTGCCAATGGTACTGTCTATCTTAGGCCATCCCACGCTGGCATCAAAAGTGCCATCTTTGTTGTTCCAGGCTTGAAAAGCATAATCCGTTTCTGCGTAGGTGGACTTCCAGGCATCATAGTCTCTCGCAAAAAACGATTCGGTTTCTTTTTCAATGGTTTGCAAAATAGAGTCTTTATCTACTTGAAGTGCTTTTTCATCTTTTTCTTTTGGTACATTTTGTTTACAACCACTACTAAAAAAGGTGGCTGCAGCGAAAAAAAACAGCAAAAACAGAAAACTGATTCTCCGCAGGTTCGGTAATAGAAACTTAAGAACCGGATTTGATAATTTGGATCTGAAATTTTCTTCAGAACTGCTAATCCTGTGATTTGTGAACTGGGCCATAATGAAAAGTTTTGATGGGTGAACAATAAATAATGTATTCATTCTCAGCATCGTCTGCAATAACACCGCTTCCCGAAACGCAAAGAACTTGATGGCACTAATTTAACATTTTTTTCAGAAACGCCCAATAAAAAA
>JBDHYK010000217.1:0-5919 GCA_039811305.1 Niabella sp. | reverse complement strand
ACTACTCAGTTAAAAATTTTTTGTAAATTACATACAAACAATAAAATTTACAAATATCATCCAAAAATGACTTGGGAAAGGAACTGCGAACCAAAATAAAGGGTTCGCAGCAGGAACCGAATTTGTATGATTCTACCCGATACGGGTGCTTTCAAAATTGTCGCACAAAACGAATATCCCATTTATGGTCCTTCCGAACGAAGTGAGAAATCTACCCCAATATTCAGGAGATACCTCCTTGCCGTCGGCATGACGGTCGCGGCGATTTGGAATGCCCCCCGATGCGGTGCGCGTCAATTCCGTATTTTAGTTTATATTGCAAAAGATTAACCCAATCTCTTATCCATGCCAATTCTTTTTAAAAAAAAGATTAATGACACCACCCTGCTTGGTATCTGGAAAATCGAAGAAGATGAATTGTTCTTTAAAGACATGGTTCCCCAGCATCGCGATGTTACCCATCCGCACAAACGACTGCAGCATCTGGCAGGCAGGTTTTTATTAAAATATCTATTTCCCTATTTTCCTACACACCTGATACAGATTGCCGATACCCGTAAACCTTATTTGCCAGGAGAATCCTTTCATTTTTCCATATCTCACTGTGGCGATTATGCCGCAGCAATTGTCAGCCGTACCCACAGGGTGGGTATTGACATTGAACTTGTCGGAAACTTACCCCAGCGCCTTGGGCCTAAATACGTAAACCAGCGGGAATTTAAAACCATTAACCCAATTACAAATAAAGATTTTACTCAAATATGGTCGGCTAAAGAAGCTGTTTTTAAATGGTACGGTAAAGGTGGGGTTGATTTCAGAAAACACATTCACCTTGATTTTTTTAACGCAGAGGAAACCATTTTTGATTGCTGTTTTAGTAAAACCGGTGCCCAATTACAAGTGCATCTTAAAGATTTTGGAGCAATTTGTTTAAGTTACCTTTTTACAAGCGATTAGAAAATACCTCGCCAGTACCGGATGCTTCCGGCTACAGCGAATTAGAACCCAAAGCTAATAATGTACCAGTACGCCCGAAAGACTTAAAAAGATGATGAAAAGAACCAGTAAGGTTACGATTGTGTAAATAATATCTTTTTGATAAATAAAATCAATTAATGAAAAAAGAACCCTGATAATGGGAGTAGAAAATAAGAGCAAAATGCCCAACATGATGATGGCTCTTCCTTTCAACTGAAAAAGCTCGTTGAAGGTGGTTGTAAAAAGCTCATTCACACTTTGATCCTGCTCTATATATACCTGATAGGACACCCGTTCATTTTCATGACGAAACAAAAAAATAACCCCTCCGATAACCGTAATCGCAATTGAAATAATTACACCCCACCGCATAATCAATCCAATCACAAATCCAAGGCCTGCATCTTTTTCTGTTCTTTCCATTGATAAGAAAATTATTTGTTATACGAGGTTTTTCTTTTTAAAACTTACCCCTAAACCCATTAAACATCATATTTACAGCCAACAGCAATATGACTACTGCGAAAAATATTCTTAGCTTCGGCGTATTGGTACGAATCAGGATTTTTGATCCGGTTACAGCTCCCAATAACACGCCAATTACTACCGGCATTGCCATTTGAGGTACAATGTAGCCCCTTTGCCAATAAATAAGGGCGCTTGTAACAGCCGTTACGCCCATCATAAAATTGCTGGTTGTGGTAGAAACTTTAAACGGCACCCTCATAATAATATCCATGGCCAATACTTTTAGTGCCCCCGATCCAATCCCCAGCAAAGCCGACAAAAAACCAGCGATCCCCATCATTCCAAAACCACCGAGCACATTTTTAACGCCGTAGTTAATATTTCCCTCCTTTGCCGGGTAACTACTATTTAATTTTAAGACCCGTGCCATGCTGCTGGATTCTTTCAAAATATGATCGTGTTTTTTTCTGAAAGAATTTATAGAGGAATACACCAATACCAGCCCAAAAACGACTGCAATAACATTGGGGTTGAAATAAACGACCATCACCGCACCAAAAACAGCACCCACGGTTGTGGCAATCTCTAAAAGCATCCCTAAACGTAAATTTGTGATGCCTTCCCGAACATAAGCGGCGGCCGAACCCGTAGAAGTGGCAATCACAGCTACCAATGCCGTACCAATGGCGTAGTGAATATCTACATCCAGTGCAAGGGTAAGCAGCGGAATAATGATTACGCCTCCGCCTAAGCCGGTTAATGAACCTACAAAACCGGCAGCAAAAGCTCCCACAAAAAGAATAGCCACAAAAACAAGAATTGACATAATATTCGTAAAAATACATAAACCCACAGCAAGGTTGGTGAAAAAACTAAAAGCAGTTTATCGCCGTTTTTATCAAAATTTTACCTTCGCAGCTCCAAAAAAGGAGGAAAACAGGAGTGTGTAAAATACCAGAATTGCGATTATTTGTTCTAAACAGTTGATAATCAGTGACTAAAAAATATTTTCTCTACCTGTTGCGTTTTTGCTACTTTTCTCGTTATATAAGTATATAGGTATCAATAAAATAGAAATGAGAAAGCATTCAAATAGATTATGGGCCGTTGCTATCCTACTATTTATTGCTTTTTTCACTTCTTGTGCAAAAGGCGACCTTAGTAAGATACAGAGTTTTCCGAGCGGCCTGGGTGAAGGAGGCGTTCCGGGGTCTAATATTTCTTTTCTAAGTGTAATTCATGCCGCGCCAAAAATTGGCGCGCTTGATATTGCATTGGATGCCAACCGATTATATCTGAATCTTTTTAATTATACCTATCGGGTAGATTATTTCAGAATACCATCGGGTGTACATGCTTTCTCGGTTTATCAAGCCTCCGGCATCAATACGTTGACGGACAAAAACCTGAAACTTGAAGAAAACAAATATTATTCGATATTTATTACGGACACCCTTAGCAAAATGGATGCCGTGGTATTTAGAGACAGTAGCCGGGCGCCGGGTACGGACTCGGTGAGGGTTCGGTTCGCAAATTTAAGCCCCAATGTAGGGAAGGTAGATTTATACCTTCGATATGGGAGCACACCCATTGCCAAAAACATTGGGTACAAGCAAATATCCGAATTTGTGAGTGTTAAAGCCGCAAATGACGTGGTTTTTGAAGTGAGCCCTGCTGGAGAACGAACCGTGTGGGCGATAACAAACAAAATGAATTTATCAAATGGAAATATATATACGATCTGGACAACAGGTTTTATATCTATGACAACTGATGATGGCAAAATAAGGGCAGAAGCCATCAGGCATTAATTTATCCTACTACTTAGATCAGTCTTCATTAAATTTGAGGACTGATCTTTGCAGGACACAAGATCAAATTAGTAGTAAAAAAGAAAGATTTGGAGCCCCGAAATGCCAAAATTGAAATTTTGATTGATGGCTGCAGGAACAATTCCTGGCAGCATCGTGAGGCGCTCTATAAGCAATATTACGGTTATGTCAAAGGGGTAGTCATCCGCTATACCCATGATTATCACGTAGCAGAAGAGTTGGTAAATGATAGCTTTTTGAAAATTTTTAGCAATCTGGCATTTTTTAACCCATCGGGGCAAAACGCAGACTTACACCTGTCGTTTAAAAGCTGGATGGGCAAAATCGCTTCCAGAACGGCTATTGATTTCCTTAGAAAGAAAAAAGCCGATTTTACCGAAGTGAGCGAAAACCATGCAGTGAGCAATGATACCGCTGGAAACCCGGGTACCGAAGTACAGGAAATCCTGCGTTTAGTAAATGGGTTGCCCGAGGTTCAGAGAACAGTGTTCAACCTTTATGAAATAGAAGGTTTTTCGCACGAAGAAATTGCCAGACTCTTGAACATAAATGAAAATGTGAGCAGGGTGTATTTGTCAAGAGCTAAGGAAAAACTAAAAAAGCTTTATACAACTTATATTTTAAACAAGTCATGAAAGAGCTAAACGACGATTTTTTGGATGATATCCGAAAAGCTTTACGAAATCATGAGGAACCTTATGATGGTGGAGCCTGGGAGCGTTTTGCTGCAAAACATCAGCCTAAAGCCAGGCGGGTGGTTCCAATTTGGAAATGGGCCACCGCTGCGGCCACCCTGGCAGGTATTGTTTTCTCGGTTCTGTATTTCATGAACCCCTCAAAAACTCTGAATACAGAAAACAGCGTAGCTGTAAACGTTAAAAAAGATTCTGAAATAAACAAACTAAATAGGGGTCAAGTGCAGATCATTGCTACGGATAGCACCGATGGGCATATTGAACATATTTACCCACAAGACATCGGCCACGATGCTAAAAACATTGCTCCGGTACTGGTAGCCTCTGCACAACCTCTTGCAAAAAACACAGTTGTCCCGCAAATAATAGACACCACTGGCAAACAGGCAGCGGAAACTGTAAAAGCATCAGATAAAAAATCCGACAATTTTTGGGAAAATAAAATTATTACCGACACGGAAGCAGATAAAAACCAAGTGGCTGCCAATAACAACCGCAACACCCCAGTTTCCCTAACCCGGGAAAAAATAAAGTTGGCAAATACAGATCTTGATAAGAAATGGCATTCCAGTTTGTATGTTTCGCCCACGTATAGTGATTTGGGGATGAGTATGGGATATGGATATTCGATTGGTTTTGCAATAAATAGTAAAATAAAAATCAGTACCGGTATTGCCTACTCCCAAATGACAACGGCCAGAAGCTTCGATGCACCCAATAATCCGAACCCTGGTTTTACGGCTAATGGGGATGGTGTCATTGGCGCCACCTCGTCGCTTGCTACGGCAAAGGAGTTCCGGGGCATTGCAACGGCACCCTTTCTGAGTAGGATTGAAGGCACCGTTGCCGGTATAGATGTTCCCCTTGATATTGGTTACAGTATTTCTAAGAAATTCTACGCATCGGCAGGTGTTTCCGGATTATTTGTATTAAATTCTCAGTATAACTCTACTTACATAAATAATCAAAATGAACGCATTGTGGTGAAAAACGAAGATGTGATTGTAGAAAACAAAACCCTATCGTTTAGCACCTATGCCAACGTGAACACGGTGAGTACACCCAGCAGTACCAGTATGGACAATTCTAAAGCCACCCATCTGTTAGGGTTCTACAATGTCTCGATGGGTTACCGTCAAAACGTATCAAAAAGTAACGCTTTATCGTTGGAGCCATTCATAAAAATTCCTATGAGTAGCGTAAGCGACCAAAAACTTAACTATTTAGGCATGGGCCTGAAGTTAAAGTTTGATTTTTAAACCAAGTCCTATATACCATAAAAAAGACCCGTTGCAATACGGGCTTTTTTTTTGGCTTTTAGTTTAAAAAGTTTTTGCCAAATGATTAGCGGATACTATATTTGCGCCGGAGAGATGGCAGAGCGGTCGAATGCGGCGGTCTTGAAAACCGTTGACTGTAACAGGTCCGGGGGTTCGAATCCCTCTCTCTCCGCAATTTTAAAATGTAATTAGCTGAATATTAGTTAGTTACATTTTTAATTTTAGTTTGTGGGGCAGATTGTGGGGCAGAAATGCCCGTTTTGGTGGTCAAACCCCTGTGGATAACTCACAAAAAAACCACCGTTCCCGGTGGCTAATTAAAAGGTATTTCTACCGTGCCGCCTTTAGCTTCCATTTCTCTTATTTGGGCTAATACTTTTTTTTCGTGTTCGTCCTGTGGTTCTCTTTTGCCCAAACTCAAATACACGTAAATAATATTAGGGTCTTCGTATTCGTCTCTTGGCAGATTGTATTTATCAGGTTCTTTCATGGTACTAAGTTAAGAAAAAACCGCCCTAAAAAAGGCGGTCGCTGTCCAAAAAAATGAACTATGATAGGATAAAACTAAACAGTAATACCAACGGTATCAAAAATGAATTGCGTAACATCTTCACGAAAGCCGGGGATTTTGAAATAAACCACCGCTTGCGATAGTGAAATAGAAAC
>JBDHYK010000216.1:0-5923 GCA_039811305.1 Niabella sp. | reverse complement strand
TGCATTTCAAAGCTTTTTCCTTTGGTAAAATCATTGGGCGTACGGGTAAAGGCATTGTTAAAGGTACCGCTTACACGTGTATCGGTAATGTCAAACTGTAGTCTTGGGGTATTCGACAAGTTTAAAACCACTAAGACTTCGTTAGCACCCTTTTTACGTAAATACGCAAACACCTTGTCGTCTGCGGTGGTTGTTAATTTATAGGTAGTTACATCCGGATCACCGCCACGCAAAGCAGGGTGGTTCGAATGTAAGAGCAACAGCGTTTTATAAAAATCATGCAATTCATACTGCCCCGTCCAGGGTATAGGGTCTTTATCGAAAAACTTTAAACGCTTCGTTTTCAATGGTAATTCCTGTCCGCTATACACCAGGGGCACTCCGTTCCAGGTACAGCTAAAAACAGCAAGTGCTTTAGCCATATCGCCGTATTTTTCGTATTCCGTTCCGTTCCAGCTATTTTCATCGTGGTTGCTTGTAAACCAAGCGCGCATACTCTTATCCCCTATCCTGTCATACTGATCCAAAAGTTCATATAATTGCGATAGCGGTTCATGATTTTTATAGAAATCTCTTGTTTTGTGCATCCACTTCCATGAATAACTCACATCAAAAACTTTTCCATACTCCGGATTTTCCAATTCATCAAACTCACCCAACCAGAACAAGGGTTTTATTTCTTCCACTTTTGGCCGGGCTTCTTCCCAGAAATCCACTTCCACCCAGGAGGCAAGGTCACATCGAAAACCATCAATATTACATTCTTGCACCCAATACTTCATCGCATCTATCATGGCCTGGCGCAACGCCGGGTTATGATAATCCAGTTCAATGATATCGTCCATACCACTGGCAACTTTAAAGGTACCGGTTGCGCTGTCTTTCAAATAATATTCAGGGTGCGATTTTGTCCATACATGATCCCAGCCAGTATGGTTGGCCACCCAATCAATTATCACGGTAAAGTCTTGTTTATGAGCTTCTTCCACTAAAATTTTAAAATCGTCAAGCGTACCAAACTCAGGATTAATGGAAGTGTAATCGGAACAGGCATAATAACTACCCATCGTTCCTTTCATTTTTTCTTTGGAAATGGGGGTAATGGGCATAAACCAAAGCGTTTTCACGC
Organism: Niabella sp.; assembly: GCA_039811305.1. Lineage (GTDB taxonomy): Bacteria > Bacteroidota > Bacteroidia > Chitinophagales > Chitinophagaceae > Niabella. The sequence goes on along the minus strand of JBDHYK010000216.1, from coordinate 4,794 downwards.
CCATGTCTTTCAACCTGGGTAGTTCTTTTACAAAGGCATTAAAACTGCCCTCAGCAGTATATTGCCTCACATTAACTTCGTAAATATTTGTTGTATGTTTCCAGACAGATGGTAAAATTCTTTCGTTCATTGACAAGTTTTTATCGTTTAAATTAGTTTCAGTAGGTTGTTTCTGCACGTCATTGCAGGCGGCAAGTGCCAAACTTAAGCCACAAATAAACATTACACCCGATTTCATTGTTTAAATTTTATTGAAGATAGGAGATTCAGTCAATACAGGCAAAATAATACCAAAAAGAAACAGAATGGTTTTAGAAAGTATCCACTAATGACATTTGTTTACCTTTTTTTGACGAACGATCTTTCAATATTTATTTTTTCAAAAAAAATCAAAATTGATTTGGTTATAAAAAATGCTGCTACAGCAATATTTTCTACTTTCGCGCTATGAAGAAATTTGAAGTTCCGGAATTTTACAGAAGTCCACTGATTTCTGCAATAAAAAAACAAAGAAAGAGTGTTGATACCCTTAAAAAAGACTTTGCTCCCACCTTTTTGGATTTCGGATCGCTGCACATCTACCTGGCGCGACACTTTGGGTTTTGTTACGGCGTAGAAAATGCAATTGAAATTGCCTTTAAAACCGTGCAGGAAAATCCCGGTAAACGAATTTTTTTGTTAAGTGAAATGATTCATAACCCGGAGGTAAACAAAGATCTGATATCCTATGGCGTTCAGTTTCTGCAAAATACGCAGGGTAAAGAACTTATTCCTTTTGATACACTTACTGCTGAAGATATTGTGCTGATACCTGCGTTTGGCACTACATTGGAAATAGAAAAAAAGCTACAGGATATTGGCATCCCAACGGGAAAATACAATACCACTTGTCCCTTTGTGGAAAAAGTTTGGAACCGAAGCAATGCGATTGCAAAGAAAGACTATACCATTATCATTCACGGGAAACCCACTCATGAGGAAACCCGGGCCACTTTCTCTCACGCTGCGGCAGATGCTCCTGCTGTTGTGGTAAAGGACATGGCACAAACCCGCGAATTAGCAAAATTCATAACAGGCGAAAGACCAAAGGATGATTTTTATGAAGTTTTTAAAGGGCAATACAGCGCCGGATTCAAAGTAGAAAAAAATTTACAAAAAATAGGCGTGGTGAACCAAACAACCATGTTAGCCAGCGACACCCAGGGCATTGCAGATTATTTAAAAAACGTGATGATAGCAACCTATCAGCTCACAAAGGAAACATTGCATGAACGTTTTGCCGACACGCGGGATACCCTTTGCTATGCTACCAATGACAATCAAACAGCGGTATCCACCATGCTTGAAACCGATGCCCATCTTGCAATTGTGGTGGGCGGGTACAACTCTTCCAATACCTCACATTTGGTAGAACTTTGTGAGGAAAAAATTCCAACCTATTTTGTAAATGGCAGCGATAAACTTGTTGACGATACTACAATCGTTCATTACGATTTTCATCTGAAACAGGAAACAATTACGCATCACTACCTTCCCGACAGCCAGCCAGCTAAGATACTCATTACCAGCGGAGCCTCTTGCCCAGATGCTTTGGTAGAGCAGGTTATTCAAAAAGTCTTAAGTTTCTACCCCAATAGTCTTTCGATAAATACAGTAGCGGAACGGTTTCAACCGGCAGTTCACTAACGCAAACGAAAACCTTATTCTAAACCCTCTTTTTTTTGCGGTGTCTTTTTTTCGCTAAACAAAAGGATAAACAACAGAGTTACCCCCGCAGCAATTAGGCTGGGGAAAAACCAAATCGCCTTCCAATTATGCAAGTTGCCGTTAAGGGTATAGTAATCTATCAGCAACCCTACTAAATAAAACCCAATATACATACCTACCCCATAGGTTGCTAATGTTATTAATCCCTGGGCCGAAGCTTTGATATGAGCTTCTGCTTTATAATCTGTGTAAAGTTGCCCTGTTACAAAAAAGAAATCGTAACAAACACCGTGTAAAATTATTCCCAGATACAGCATCCAAATTTCTGTACCCACATTGCCATAAGCAAAAAGCGTATAACGCGCTACCCAGGCAACCATCCCAATCACCAGCATTTGCTTTACGCCATACCTTCTGAAAAACAAGGGCATTAAGAACAAGAAAATTAATTCAGACACCTGCCCCAACACCATTTTTTCCGCAGCTTTTTCCATACCGGTCTCATTCAAAAACACATTAGCCTGTGCGTAATAAAAAGCCAATGGAATGCAGATTAAAACAGAAGCAATGAAAAACAACAAATAATTACGATCCTTCAATAGTTTCAGAGAGTCTAACCCCAAAATTTCTTTTAGGGAGGTAGCTGTACCTTTTTTTGCAGGGGGTGTATCGGGCAGGGTGAAACAAAAAGCGCCATAACACAACGAAATTACGGCTGCTACCCTAAATGTATTCTTCAGCAAATCAGGTTGCTGCTCCCAGGCCATATAGCCAATTATCAAACCCGATACGATCCAACCGATAGTGCCAAACGTCCTTATTACAGGAAATTCCTTTTTTGCGTTGCTCATTTGTTTCAAAGCGATTGTATTTACCAACGCAAGCGTGGGCATATACAATATCATATACAACAAAAGTAATAGGTAAAAACCCTGAAATTGGGACTGAGTTTGAATAAAATACAGCAAAACCGCTCCCGCTATATGTAATATACCCAAAATTTTCTGTGCAGAAAAATATTTGTCGGCGACTAATCCGATTATAAAAGGTGCAAGGATCGCCCCAAGAGACTGCGTGCCGTATGCCAATCCGGTTTGTTCACCCGAGGCGGTAAGATTCCCTTTCAAAAGATAAGTACCCATTGTTACAAACCAAATGCCCCAAACAAAAAAATTAAGAAACATCATCGTGTTCAATTGCAACCGTATTGTCCTTTTCATCCATTGTTGTTTTACAAAAAGTGAATGTACAATATTTTATCTGCATTCGAGTAATGGAGAGTAACCAGTTAAAACCCGGCTTTTCAAAGCAAAGCCTCTCACTTATTTCTTTGTTTCGTTTCGTTCCTTTCGTTTCGAATTAAATAAAGAAGAAATACGGGAATTATCGTTATTTTAGGCAGTTGAAATAATAATATGTATTTTTATGATTGCCAATTTAAGTGGCGATAGTACGATAAGAATTCATTTGCCTTCGCCATTTTCACACAGTAACTAATTATAATAATAGGAATCAATAAACACAAATGAGAAGACGATTCAGAATTGGAATGATTGGAGGAGGCCAGGGCTCCTTCATTGGTGCTGTACACCGCATTGCGCTTCGGTTGGATGGATTTGCTGAGCTTACCGCCGCAGCTCTCAGCAGTAAAAAGGAAATTGCCATCGCATCGGCCAATGACTTACTGATAGCCGAAGACCGTATTTATACCGATTTTAAAACAATGCTGACCACTGAAGCCCAATTACCAAAAGATACAAGAATTGAAATCGTTTCTATTGTTACGCCCAATCACGTACATTTTGAACCTGCAAAAATGGCCTTGGAGTTGGGGTTTCATGTCGTATTGGAAAAACCGGCTACTTTCACTTTATCCCAAGCCCAGAAGCTTCATGAAATTTCCAAAACCACAGGTAAAAAACTCCTGCTCTGCCATACCTATACGGGCTACCCCATGGTAAAAGAAGCTAAAAAAATGATTGCCTCCGGAAAATTAGGCCCCATCAGAAAAGTGTACGCCGAGTATCCACAGGGTTGGTTGAGCACCTTTTTGGAAAAAGAAAATAATGTACAGGCTTCCTGGCGCACCGACCCCTCAAAAAGCGGAATTGCAGGCGCCATGGGTGATATTGGAACCCATGTGTTCAATCTGGCCGAGTATGTAACCGGATTAAAAGTAACAAAAATCTGCGCCGACATCAATACCGTGGTTACAGATCGGCTCTTAGACGATGATGGAGCTGCTTTAATAAAATTTGATAATGGCAGTTCGGGTGTTTTTACAGCTACACAGATTGCAGCAGGGGAAGAAAATAACATCAAAATTAAAGTCCATTGCTTAAAAGGTAGCATCGAATGGCAACAGGACCAAGCCAATTCACTGCTTGTGAAATGGCTGGATGCCCCCGCACAGATATACAGAACCGCCGCGGGATATAACAGTTCTTTGGCAAATGCCAATATTCGAACCCCACCCGGGCACCCAGAAGGCTATCTGGAAGCTTTCGCAAATTTGTATTCCAACTTTTTACACTACATTCACGCACTCGAAAACAACCTGCCCATAAACGAGGAATGGGAAGATTTCCCCGATACAGAAGCTGCAGTTCGGGGAATGCAGTTTATAGAACGGGTGATCGCATCGGGCAAATCCGATACCAAATGGTTGGATTTTTAGACCCGTACTACAACAATCTAAAATCACATACATCTGGCAAATACGCCTTTATGAAATGGAAACTAAATACTTTTTTAGCAATTCTCTACAAGTAACAATGAAAATTCTTTTGCAGAATTCCCTTTTCGCCAGTAAGGCAGGCAAGTAGCAACTCAAAGTAAAAAAAACATTCACATGAAAACAATTAAAGGTCCGGGAATATTTTTAGCCCAGTTTTTGGACGAACATGCCCCATTCAACAACCTGCTTTCTATTGCCCAATGGGCAAAAGATTTAGGGTATAAAGGCGTTCAAATACCCACCTGGGATCCACGATGCATCAATTTGCAGTTGGCAGCAGAAAGCAAAACCTATGCAGACGAATATCAGGGCAAACTACATGAACTGGGTCTCTCAATTACAGAACTATC
>JBDHYK010000215.1:0-5981 GCA_039811305.1 Niabella sp. | reverse complement strand
TTTCGGTAATGGTCAAAGGTTCCAGTGTGGGTACGGTAACCAATTCGGAGGGAGCCTTCACCATCACTGCCAATGTGGGAGATTTGTTGGTTTTTTCCCGTGTAGGCTATGGTGAACAAGAAATAAGGGTGGGAGAACCGAATGAATTGACAATCGTTTTGACAGCGACCGAATCGAAGTTGGACGAAGTGGTAGTAGTAGGGTATGGAACGGTAAAGAAAAGAGATTTGACGGGTGCTGTGGTTTCTGTAAAAAGCGAAGAAATAACTGCCCGGCCTGGCCCTAACCCTATGGAGTCTTTGCAAGGAAGGGTTGCGGGGTTAGACATTACACGTTCTTCTGGGCAAGCGGGAGCTGGCGTTACTATGCAACTAAGAGGTACAAGGTCTTTTACAGCGAGCGGTAATCCTTTGTTTATTATCAATGGCCTTCCAGGAGATTATGCAACGCTAAATCCTTATGATATTGAATCAATTGAGGTTTTGAAAGATGCGTCCTCAACAGCGGTTTATGGTTCTGCAGGTTCTAACGGGGTTATTATAATCACCACTAAAAGTGGGAAAGCCGGAAAATTGAGTGTTGATTTTAATACATATTATGGCTACAATGGCTGGTCTATTATTCCAAAAATGCGCACTGGAGCCTCGTATCTGCAAACAAAAAGAGATGCCTACAAGTATGTTTGGGATGCTAATGCCAGCAAGTGGACTACAACCGGAGCGTTGTGGCAATCTGAGGCCGATGATGAAACGATCTTTGGCACTACACGTTACGCAACTTACAAGGAAGGAAAGTTTGTAGATTGGGCAGATGAATTTCTTCGCAAAAATGCAGCCACACAAAATTATAGCTTAAGTGTAGCAGGTGGAAATGATAAAACGAAGGGATACGTTTCATTTAACTATACAGATGAAAAAGGGCAATATAAAGGAGATGAGTATAAAATACTTTCTACCAGCATGAAGATTGACCATAAAATCAGAAAATGGATTTCTATTGGAAGTAATTTGCAGGCATCTTATGTGATTAGGGACAAAGCACAGGATAAGTTAGAAAACGCATTGACAACAGACCCACTTGTGCGACCCTATAATGAAGATGGAACTCTAAACACAAATTTAGGAAATAACGTTTACAACCTGCTTCTGAATTACCAGCCTGGCGTTTATGCAAATCTGGATAATAATCTTAAGCTTTTTATAAATCCGTATTTGGAGTTAAAGCCATTGAAAGGTTTAACCTTTTTGTCGCGAATAGGTACCTGGTTGAACTATTCAAACACTTATCGTTTTGACGGAATTGGCTCCGTAAATTACACTTACTCAAATGCGGGTATTGCAAAAGCTGAAATTAATCAAAATCGCAGTCTTGGATACCAATGGGAAAACATCCTGACCTATAATTTTAAGCTGGCTCAGGATCATGATTTCACTTTGACAGGAGTAAGTTCCTGGTATGACAACCAGAACAACCAAACTGCTATGTTCCAAAGTAATATCATTACAAATAATTTTAAATGGTACAAGTTTACCGGTGATGTAAATACTACAGCAATTTCATCTTACAATATGGCAAGAACACTTGGGTTTATTGGCCGCTTAAATTATTCTTATTTGGGTAAGTATTTGTTCTCCGCTTCGGTAAGGAGAGATGGGGCATCTGTTTTGTACTATAAGAACCAATGGGATAATTTTCCAGCTTTGTCTGCTGGTTGGAGGATTTCAGATGAGCAGTTTATGGATGGTACAAGTGATTGGTTGAGCAATTTAAAATTTCGTATGGGTTGGGGTATAACAGGATCGGCAAAAATTGATCCCTATAGCTCAGTTTCAAATATGGAAAGTCTTAATATGTCATTAGGAGGTGTAACCGTACCCATCTATCGTAATTCTCAGTTTATTACAAATCCCGATCTTGGCTGGGAAAAATCAAATAATACAAACTTTGGGTTGGATGCTTCCTTTTTTCGAAATAGAATTGATTTAACATTGGACTACTATATTACAAAAACAGATGGGGTGATCTGGAGTGTTACCTCTCCGATTATTTACGGTACGTACAGACCCGGTACACAATATCAGACCTATTTGAACATCTGCGAAACTCTAAACAAAGGTTTGGAACTATCTCTTAATACAAAAAATATCATGACAAGAGATTTTGAGTGGACAACATCAACTTCATTCTCTTATAATAAGGAAAGAATTGAGAGCCTTACCAGCGGAATTGCTAATAATATCACAAATGGAAATTTCACACTCTCAATTGGTCAGCCGATTAATTCATACAGAAATTATAAGTTGGATGGCGTTTGGCAAATAGGAGAAGAAAAGAATGCGATTGTGTTTGGAAAACGTCCTGGTGATCTGAAAGTGAATGTTCCCGGTATGACACAGGTAGGTGAGGGGGTTTATTTGAAAGACGCCGCTGATGGAACTAAGAAGTATTATTATAATGATCTTGTGGAGGCACAAAAATATGACCCAACACTTACGGCAGCAAACTCCAGATACAATTATAGTGCTAATGATTATCAAATTTTGGGGCATAATTCTCCTTCCTGGTCTCTTGGTTTTCAAAACGGATTCAAGTTCAAGAATATTGATCTATCCGTTTATGCCTATATGCGATGGTGACAGATGATTAATTATAGCATGCTTGGATGGTATCAGCCCAATGCCTATGCAACAAATGCAAGTCCCTCAAGAACGATTCCCGAATACTTTAATTACTGGACTCCGGAGAATCCTACCAACGACTTCCCAGTGATGAACTATTTGTCAACCACTTCTTCCATGACTGGTTTTGCTGGTTTGGGTTTTGTAGATGGCTCATTCTTTAACATAAAGAATATAACACTTGGTTATACCTTGCCACAAGCAGCATCCTCCAATACGTCTGTTCAGAAACTGCGATTCTATGGTACCCTTACAAATCCTGTTGTTCTCGCCAAGAGCCATTTGTTAAAACAATACGATCCTGAAATGAATGGAGAACTCAGCTATCCATTGACAAAACAGGTGGTTGTGGGCCTCAATATCACCTTTTAATTAATCAAGAATTAATAATACTATTATGAAATTAAGTTTGATAAAAAGAAAAATATATAACTGCTGGCTGGGTATAATCGCAATCTTGCTTTTACCCTCATGTAGCCTGCATGAGTTCAATCCTTCCGCTTTATCAGAGGATAATGTACTAAGAAATTTTAATGGCTGGAAAGCATATCAATCCAATTGCTATACTGGTCTTTGGGGGTCATTGATTGGTATGCCTTATGGCATTGTATCGGAAGTGGGTACGGATTTGTGGACATTTCCCTATGGTAATCACAATCAGTATAAAGACGTGATTGCCTATGAAGAGTTTACTACCAATTCCGGCGTGGTTCGTAATACCTGGGATTTCGCATGGGGGCCTATTAAGGATTGTAATAAAACAATCGAGTTGTCGTCAAAACTAATAGATGGAAATGCAACGGATATAAAAATTTTAACAGCTGAAGCTCAACTTCTAAGTGCCTACTATTACTCTGTTTTGGTGGCTCAATTTGGGCAGGTGCCTTTGATATTGGTGGATGATCCAGTTAAGAGTTTGAGCCCGAAAAGAAATACTGTGTCCGAGGTGTACACGCAAATAATTTCAGATTTAAGAACTGCTTTTCAGAACTTACCAGTAATGCCCTATGATAATAATCCGTCCAGAGTAACGAAGAAGGCGGCTTTAGGTCTGATGGCTCGGGTGTATGCTCAGGGTGCTGGCGAAGGCTTAAGCGAAGGATCAAAGTCTTACTGGGTAAGGGCAAAAGAAGTTGCAGATACCTTGATTAATAATATGGGGTTTTATGATGCTGTTTTATATGATGACTTCGCAAAGGTTTTTGCTTCAGCAAATAACCGAATTAATGAGGAAGCCTTATTCACAGCTTATGGACTTAATCCATACAGCGAATCTTATGATAATTTTACAGGAAACTCCAAGCCAAATTTTTATCTGCACTTTTATCCCAAGTTTGATGATGCTTTCAGTACTTCTGATATTTTCAAAAGAGGAGTCAATTCAAATACTTCAAATGCCTATTATGGTCGTTGCAACCAACAATTTCTTGCACCAACAAAGTATCTGATCAATTGCTTCAATGCCAAATACGATAAACGGTGGGAAAATACATTTGTAACAGCCTTTACTAACTATTCTGGTGTTCAGGCAATTACCAGCCTCGGAACAAGCGTTCCATCACCTGCCAATGTAAGTTATAATGCTGCTACTGTTACATTAACGGCTGCCATGTGTACAAAATATGGTATTGATCCTTCGCATGTAGGCAAGAAAATTTATCCGTATGCAGATGTTAATGCTCATAATGCTTCGAAAAATGCAACCTGGCAATATGTACCAATGATTTGGGAAAAGGGTGTAAATACGGGTAATATTTCAAACCTTCAAACTGTGGCAAATGCGAATGTGCATCCCTATCCCTTGGCTGCTGATGAACAAAGGTTCTTTGCTTACTTAAGTAAGGATCCACTTACAGCCAATGAAAAGAAAGCGCGAAGTTATGTAACTGTAAATATTGATGACTTGTTTGATCCGAGTGATCCTACAGGTAGCACCTACAAGTCTGTTGTTTCCACAAATGGATTAGTACCCTCCAGCCTTGCAAATCTATTTCCGGCAATGATGAAGTTCAATTCCAATTTTGACGGAGGATGGTTGGGTGGAAATTTTCAACAAAAGCTGGGCAATATAATGATTATGCGGATGGCCGAAGTTTATTTAATTGCAGCAGAGGCGGCTCTTCACTCAGGAGGAAATGGTGCTGATGCGGCAAACTATCTGAATCAAGTACGTAAGAGAGCCTGTCGGAATATTAGTGATTTCAATACCGCTACAGGTATGCAACTCGTAACAGCCACCATGAATGACGTCTTTGATGAATATGCCCGTGAACTTTGTGGCGAATATAACCGTTGGGCTTTGCTGAAGCGGAATAAAGCATTTGAGTCCCGATTGCAAACCTATAATAAAACAGCGTTTTCAAGCTTTGTGCCGGCAAAACATTATAACAGACCCATACCGTTTAATTTTTTAAACCAGATTAATAATGCCGACGAGTTTGGAACAAACGGATATTAAGAATTGCTTCTAATTTGAAGTTCTGATAAGTGATTTCCTTCATTTATCAGAACTTTTTGTTTTTTGACGATCTGCTCATGTAATAATTCCCTATTCTGATGTAAAAATTTATCTAAAGTTGATGCTATGGATTTAGCGTATTATTTTTATGCTACCATCAGTATTTGAATGCGGATAGCTGGCGGGATGCGATGTGTTTGTGGAGTTTTGATCTTTTTTTAAGCCGTATTTTAAATTAACACTTAATAGATTCTAACGATGAAACTTTTTAAAACTTTTAAGCAATTGAAACTTTGGAGCCGGTTACTGTCGGTGTTGATGTTGGCTGTCGTGTCTGGTGTACTTCAGGCTCAATCATTGCCCTGGCTGAAGGTTTCGTCTGACAAACATTACTTTCAGACAGCAGAAGGGGAACCGTTTTTTTGGTTGGGTGACACAGGTTGGCTGTTGTTTGCCAAGTGCAATCGAGAAGATGCCGTGTTTTACTTGGATACCCGAAAAAAACAAGGATTTAACGTTATTTCGGTGATGGTATTGCATACACTGGGAGCAAAAAATGCCTATGGTACCCATGCGTTAAAAGATAACGAACTTAGCCAACCTTTAGTTACGCCCGGGAACAAGGCGGGTATAGGTAATGAATATGATTATTGGGATCATCTTGAATTTATTGTAGTGGAAGCTGGCAAAAGAGGCATTTACATGGCCTTGGTCCCTATTTGGGGTAGCGCGGTTAAAGAAGGAAAAACTACGCCAGCACAAGCTGTAATTTATGGTAAATTTTTAGCAGAACGGTTTAAGAATTATCCAAATATTATCTGGCTGAACGGCGGCGACATCAAGCC
>JBDHYK010000214.1:0-5982 GCA_039811305.1 Niabella sp. | reverse complement strand
GGCTCAACCGCAGAAAAACATGATGCGTTTTTTACGCTAAAAAGCGATGGAACCCCCATCGAGGAATTTGATGGGTATGGACTCATTCAACAGGAATCCGACGCTTCGTCATTCCCAAATGGAGGCCTTCGTGCTACTTTTGAAGCAAGGGGCTATACCGCATGGGACACGGCATCTCCTCCATTTATAGTAGAGATGGGCATGGGCCGAACCCTTTGCATACCCACAATATTTGTTTCTTACACCGGAGAATCGCTTGATTATAAAGCCCCATTAAAAAAATCAATTGAAGCCCTGAACAAAGCCGCAGTAGATGTTTGTAATTATTTTGACCGGAATGTAGAAAAAGTTACTGTTACGCTGGGCTGGGAACAAGAGTATTTTGTGGTGGATGAAGGGTTTTTTAACGCCCGCCCCGACCTGCTGATGTGCGGCAGAACTCTTTTTGGACACAATGCAGCTAAAAATCAGCAATTAGAAGACCATTATTTTGGAGCCATCCCTCCGAGAGTGTATGCCTACATGCGGGAATTTGAAAACGAATGTTACAAATTAGGTATTCCGCTGCGAACCCGCCACAACGAAGTTGCTCCTGCACAATATGAATGTGCCCCCATTTATGAAGAAGCCAATTTGGCCGTAGATCATAATACCCTGCTGATGGATACCATGAGCTGGATCGCAGAAAAACATGGGTTGAGAATTTTGCTGCACGAAAAACCATTTGCGGGAGTGAATGGCAGCGGCAAACATAACAACTGGAGCCTGGCAACAGACACAGGCGTGAACCTATTAGCTCCCGGACGTACTCCCAAAACCAACCTGCAGTTTCTAACTTTCTTTGTAAATACCATTAAAGCAGTACATGATTACGCAGATATTCTGAGAGCCTCGGTAACCTCTGCACAAAACGACCACCGCTTAGGAGCCAATGAGGCACCTCCAGCAATAATTTCAGTATTTATCGGCGATTTTTTACAAAAAGTACTGGATGATGTAAAACAAAGAGTAACCGATGATATGGACGAACAGGATGAAAGTATGCTGAAATTGGACATTCACAAACACATTCCCGAGCTGTTGCAGGACAATACCGATAGAAACCGTACTTCGCCTTTTGCTTTTACGGGTAATAAATTCGAGTTCAGAGCCGTAGGCTCCTCGGCAAACTGTGCCAACCCCATGACCACGCTCAACACCATCATGGCACAAACGCTGAAAAACTTTAAAGCGGAAGTAGATGCCTTAATTGAAAAAGGAGAGAAAAAAGAGATCGCCATCATGCAAATCATTCGCGAATACATTATTAGCAGCGAAAAAATACTGTTTGAAGGAGATGGATACAGCAAAGCCTGGGAAGACGAAGCGAAGGAACGTGGCTTGCCCAACGTAAAAACAACCCCCCGAGCCCTGGATGCCATGCTTACTGAAAAAAACATAAACCTATTTGTTAACAACAGAGTGTACACCCTCCCCGAAATAGAAGCAAGGCATGATATTGAATTAGAAAAATATATAAAAAATATTCAAATCGAAAGCCGGATGATGGGCGAAATCGTATCGAGTATGATCCTGCCACCGTCTATCCGATACCAGAACCTATTAGTAAAAAATGTAACCGGATTAAAAGCCTTGGCTTTACCAGAGGATTCTTATGCCAACCAGGCACAAATTTTGAACAAAACCTCCGAGCATATTAAAAACCTTAGCGAACTGGTAAAAGAAATGATTGAAGCTCGTAAAGTGGTAAATAAAATTGAAAATACCCGTGAGAAAGCCTTAGCTTATGAAGAACAGGTGAAAGACGCTTTTTTTGACAAAATACGTCGTTACGCTGATAAATTGGAACTTTTAATAGACGACAAAGAATGGTATCTGCCTAAGTACAGAGAAATGTTGTTTCTGAGATAATCGGTCCGTTGCATTCCCAACCACCAAAAATGCCGCTCGGTAAAAGCGGCATTTTTTTTATACTTCCCAACTAAAAAAATCTATTTGTCAAACTAATGATGGTGTTGATGGTGTTCGTTGACCATTTTAACAAATTCTTCAGCATCAATTTCTTTTGAAACCGGCTTCACCTGTGTGGCAGCCCATTCAAATATCTTTTTTGTCTGTACATGGAGGTAGGCCTCTTCCACAGCTTTTCTGTCCTGCAACATTCTATTAAGATAATCCTGTATCCAGGGCTGATCCTCCATATTTGAAAAACTACCGCCTAAAACACCTGCCAAACGCTGTTTTCCATATTCTTTAATATCATCAGGACTCACACTGATTGAATTATCAACCACAATTTTATCGGTTATCAGGTTCCATTTTACCTGTTTCAAAAATCCCGGCAGTTCTTTTTCTATTTCTTCATCTGTTTTTTGCACGGCATCATTCTGTCCGGTTTCCTGGGTTTTCAGCAACTTTTTCAAAACTGCCTCCGGTAATTCTACCTGGGTGGTATCTACTAACAGGTGAAAAATCTGATCATGCAATTGATTGGTGCTCTGGGAAGCCCAATAATTATACATCTCGTCATGAATTTTTTTTCTAAAGGCTTCTTCGGTTACTATTTCTTCTGAGGGATAAATTTCTTTGAAAAATTCTTCACTCAATTCCCTTTTTTCCAACTGCCCTAACTTGGTGATTTCTAATGTAAATAAGCGTTCATTTGTTGTTTCATGCCCAAAATCAAGTCCTAAATCCTGAGCAACAAATTCCAACTCTTTGGGTTCAAAGGCTTCGCCCAGAACAATTGAAAGAGAGTCGCCCGATTTTTTCCCCATCAGTTGCTTGCGCGTTTTGCTATTGAAATACTTTACTAATAAGGAATTGTCTTTTGCAATACCTTCTTCTAATGGATTCCCTTCGGCGTCTGTTTCAACAAATGTTACATTGATCACATTTTCATCGCCGTCAATCACTTCCCTGTCTTCCATTTTCCCTGCTTTATTTTGCAGTCGCTCCACTTCTTCATCAATCATTTTATCGTCAACAGTGATGTTGTAACCCGTGAGGGCCAGCGTATCCAACGCCGGAAGGGTGATTTGGGGTTTTAATCCAATTTCAAACTGAAAATTATAGGAACCTGGATTTTTAAAGTCTAATTTGTCCAGATCCGTATCTAATGCTAAGGGCTGGCCAAATATTTCCAGTTTTTCTTTGTCTAGATAGTCAATTAGTTCTTTATCCACCACTTTCAGCACTTCTTCAATAAACAGAGGTGCGCCATGCATCTTTTTTATAATGCCTGCGGGTACTTTACCCGGGCGAAAACCGGGAATATTTGCTTTTTTACTGTATTCTTTTAACGATTTTTCAAATGCCGAAAGATAATCGGCCGTATCTACCTGTACGCTGATTTTTTCGTGCAGTTGACCAATATTTTCTTTGGTAATTGTAGCCATTCTGATTTTTTTAGATTTTAGTTACCGGGGGTAAAACCGATTAAAAGGGTTTAAGGTTTTATAGCAGGGTTGAGAACAACCTCATGAACTGCGTTTTTTAAAACCTTAAACCCTTAAAAATGTCCGGATGAAGGGACTCGAACCCCCACACCTTGCGGCATCAGATCCTAAGTCTGACGTGTCTACCAATTCCACCACATCCGGCAATAAGGTTTTGGCACATTACCCTTTCACATTCACCGATGCACCAAATCCGGTTAAGAACTTATTTTGGGCTGCAAAGGTACGATTTTAGTTTGAATATTTGATCGTTTTTTTCAAAACCCTTTCTATGTTTTTTACAATTTTCTGAAACGAAACAAGGAACCCTTTGGAGGTTCCCTGTTGTTCTAAGCAATTGGTGGGTTGCTCTACAGCCCTGTAAGCGTGCGCAGCCTGTCCCATTTTGTATTCTTCATTTCTTCTGCCTGCTCCATAAATTCTGCTGCTTTCTCAGGGTTTTTTTGTTTAATTATTTTAAATCTGTTTTCGTGATACATAAAATCGCTCAGTGGGATGGAGGGATCTTTGGTATCCAGCACAAAACGCTGACCTTTTGGTTTTAGTGGATTGTAGTGGAACAAAGGCCAGTAGCCACTCTTAACTGCAAACTGCTGCTCCTGTGCTCCCTGGCTCATGTCTATGCCGTGTGCAATACAGTGCGAATAGGCAATAATCAGCGACGGGCCAGGAAAAGCTTCTGCTTCCTGTATGCAACGCAGTGTGTGAGAGTCGTTTCCGGCCATCGCTATCTGTGCTACATAGGCGGTACCATGCGCAATGGCCTGCAGCGCTAAGTCTTTTTTGCCGGTAAGTTTACCATTCACACTAAACTTGGCGCTGGCACCTAAGGGCGTTGATTTAGAGGTTTGACCACCGGTATTGCTGTACACTTCCGTATCCAATACCAGGATATTTACATTTTCACCACTTGCTAATACGTGATCCAGACCACCATACCCAATGTCGTAGGCCCAGCCATCGCCACCGATAATCCAAATAGATTTCTTTTCGAGAAAATCGGCCAGATGGTACAGGTTATTCGCCGAAGGCGTATTGAGAACCTGTAATTTTTCCTTCAGTAATTGTACCAATTCATGCTTCATCTGTACTTCAGCCTCGGTATTTTCCGGAGCGGTTAAGATTTTATCTACCAGGCTTTCGCCTACAAAGGGGCGCAGTTCATCCAGCAATTGCAGCGCCATATCCTTCTTTTTAGATGTTGCCAGGGCAAGTCCTAAGCCGAACTCGGCATTATCTTCGAACAAGCTGTTGGCCCAGGCCGGCCCTTTACCTGCCTGATTGTGTGTCCAGGGTGTTGTAGGCAGGTTACCACCGTAAATTGAGGTACAGCCCGTAGCATTGGCTACAATCATTTTTTCGCCGTACAGTTGGGTCAGAAGTTTGATATAGGGAGTTTCTCCGCAACCTGAACAGGCGCCGCTGAACTCAAACAGAGGTTGTAGAAACTGGGTTCCTTTTACTGTATTTTTATTGATGGTGGTGCGATCCATTTCGGGGATGGAAAGGAAGAAGTCCCAATTTTTTCGTTCGCCATCCTGAATATCGGTTTTATCCATCATATTGATGGCTTTGTGGCCGGGTAGGGTCTTACTCAGCGCCGGACAGTATTCTACACAAAGCATACAACCGGTACAGTCATCGGTAGATACCTGTAGGGTGTAGGCCTGGGTTTCTTTGTTAAATTCTTTTCCGATGGGGTTGGTATGTTTGAAGGTATCGGGCGCATGATCCAATAAAGCTTTGTCATATACTTTTGGCCGAATACAGGCATGGGGGCAAATCAGGTAGCATTTACCGCACTGGGTACAGAGGTCAGCATCCCATACGGGCACAGCATCTGCGATATTTCGTTTTTCCCATTTGGTGGTGCCACTGGGGTAGGTGCCATCAATAGGAAAGGCACTAACTGGAAGTTCATCTCCCTCGCCGGCAATAATCTTTCCTAAAACATCTTGCACAAATTCGGGGGCACCAGGGGCTACCGGCTCGCCTAAAGGTGTGTCGCCAATTTGATACTGAGAATAGTCAATTTCATATAAACCACTGATTGCCATGTCAATGGCACCATAATTTTGCTGCACAACCGCATCTCCCTTTCTGGAATAGGTTTTATAGGCGGCCTGCTTAATTTTATCTATTGCTTCTTCTCGAGGCAGAATATTGCTGATAGCAAAGAAACAGGTTTGTAAAATGGTATTGATTCGGTTGCCCATTCCCGCTTCTTTGGCTACGGTATAGGCATTTATTGCATAAAACTTAATTTTTTTGCGAATAATTGTTTCCTGTACCGTACGGGGTATTTTTTCCCAAATGTGCTCTTTGTCGTAAGGAGCATTTAGCAAAAGTGTAGCGCCATCTATTGCATATTTCAGTATGTCATAAATAGTAATATAATTGAAATGATGGCAGGCTATGAAATTGGCAGAGTTGATTAGGTAGGTAGATTGAATAGGTTTTTCGCCAAAACGCAGGTGAGATGTGGTTAAGGATCCAGATTTTTTAGAATCATACACAAAATATC
>JBDHYK010000213.1:0-6017 GCA_039811305.1 Niabella sp. | reverse complement strand
TATATTGATCCGGTAAGTGCGATGAACTCTCAGAGAGTGTACAGAGAGCGCCAGTATGCTAACGGATACATTAATTATCGGACAGGTTCTTACCTTGATGAGATCATAGAACATAATAACCAACTTACTTCGTCGGCACCCTGGTATGCATGGCTTAACTGGGAAGTGTATTTAATTACTAAAGACAAAACATTTTTAAAAGAAATGTACGAGTCGTCAAAAAGATTCTATCGTTTTATTGTGGAAAACAGAGATAGCGACAAAGATGGATTGTGTGAATGGGGAGGAGAAGCCATTCTTGAGTCAGTGAGGGATGCATTGGTAGCTGTTTGGGATCAGGTAGGGTATCCAACTCATTTTGAGAGCCTCGATTTAAACTGCATGCTGGTAAATGAAGCAAAGTCTTTAGAGAAAATGGCCAACGAATTAAATCTTACTACCGAAGCGTTTACATGGAAGGAAGATTACATAAAGCGTTCCGCATTGATTAATAAAACGTTTTGGGACGACGAGAATGGGTTTTATTATAACGTAAATAAAACCGACCATAGCTTTACTTTCAAAAAACCGAACGATCTAAAAAGAGATGAAATCATTGGTTTTCTTCCCTTATGGTCCGGAATAGCCACACCCGATCAGGCAACACGATTAATAGCTACTTTAACAGACACTTCTGCGTTCTGGAGAAAATACGGCATTCCTTCTCTTTCTGCAAAAGACACCTATTACAATCCGAAAGGGTATTGGAACGGCCCGGTATGGGTTGAGTGGAACTACCTAGTTTTGCGCGGTTTGTTGGATTATGGCTTTAATACTGAAGCAAGAGAACTTGTAGATAAGGTAAGCAGGGGCATGATAGAGGTGCTGAAACAGAATCATAATTTGTGGGAGTTCTACAGCCCGGACGAGCCCTGGGGAGGGTATCATAAAACCTATATCTGGGCCGGAATTATCAATCGAATGATGATGGACGTTGATAAGATAAAGAGAAAAGAAAGCAACGAAAAACTGATGAAAGAGGAGGAGGTGATCAAAAAAAATAAAAAGATTGTGCATGAACCGATATTTATTTTTAATAATTCTTTTAACAATTTTTGTTGACGCTACAACGATGTCTCAAAATTACCATAACAACCGACCGCCGTTGGTAGCAAAAAAATATATTGAGCTGCCCTTGGGGTCTATAAAACCAACAGGTTGGTTGATGGAAATGTTAACCCGTCAAAAAAATGGCGCAACCGGAAACTTAGATCAACTGTATCCCAAAGTGATGGGTAAAAGAAACGGCTGGCTTGGAGGTGATGGGGATCAGTGGGAACGAGGGCCTTATTGGATAGACGGGCTCACGCCGCTGGCCTATATTCTCAACGATAAAAAATTGATTGCAAAAGTTCAGCCCTGGATCGAATGGGCCATTAACAATCAACAACCCGATGGGTACTTTGGACCCATAAATGACTTTGAGCCCGAGCCAGGCTTACAGCGTAACCGATCTCGCGACTGGTGGCCAAAAATGGTAATGTTGAAAGTGTTGCAGCAATATTATTCTGCAACCAAAGACGCACGGGTGATCAACCTGTTGACAAATTATTTTAAATATCAGCTTAAAACGCTACCACATAAGCCCTTGGGATATTGGAGTTTTTGGGCCGAATATCGGGAGGCAGACAATTTAAGCGCCGTCTATTGGTTGTATAATATTACAGGAGACGAATTTTTATTGGAGTTAGGGGATCTACTACATCAACAAGGTTACAATTTTAAGCGGTTTTTGACAGACGATTCAGCGCTCTCACAACTCAATAGTATTCACGGAGTCAATCTTGCTCAAGGTCTGAAAGAACCTGTAATCTATTATCAACAGTCTAAAGAGTACAGTAATATTACAGCAGTGAAAAACGGACTTAAGCTAATCAAGCGCTACCATGGTTTCCCAACAGGAATGTATGCTGCCGATGAAAGTACACATGGAACTAATCCAACGCAGGGTTCTGAACTGTGCTCTGCGGTAGAAATGATGTACTCGATGGAACGAATGTTGGAAATAACCGGTGATATTGACTTTGCTGATCATTTAGAACGAATCGCGTTCAATGTTCTTCCGTCACAAATTGATGAACGATTTTTGGAACGGCAATATTTTCAGCAGATAAATCAGGTGATGATTAGCCGTCATATTCATAACTTCGATATTAATCATGACGAAACGGATATTGTATTTGGCCTACTATCCGGGTATCCATGCTGTACCTCTAACATGCACCAGGGTTGGCCCAAGTTCACTCAAAGCCTATGGTACGCTACAAATGATAACGGTGTTGCAACCCTGGTGTACTCTCCCAGCAAGGTTTCCCTTAAAGTTGCAAATGGAGTTAGTGTAAACATAGAAGAAAAAACATTCTATCCCTTTGACGAAAATATCCAGTTTCGAATCACTTTCAATCAAAATCCCAAAAGCGCCAGATTCCCATTTCATTTAAGAATTCCTAAATGGTGTAAAGCACCGGAAATAACAGTCAATGGACAACCTGTTCACCCTGAGATAAACGCGGGTATTGCAATCGTAGAAAGAGAATGGAGAAACGAGGACATTTTAAATTTGCGATTACCAATGAATATAGAGCTTAGCAATTGGCATGAACGATCTGTAGCGGTGGAAAGAGGCCCCTTGTTGTATGCACTGAAAATTGATGAAATCAGAGAAACGAAAACGTTTACTCAGGATGAATCAAAATATGGCACGGGGTACACAACCTACAATCCCGGGTCGGATTGGAATTATGGACTTCTCGAATTTGCGATTAAGGATATTGATAGGTATTTTAAAACCGCTAAAGTGCAGAATCCTGTAAAAGAATATCCCTGGACGCAAAAGAATGCTCCGCTTCAGATACAAACAATTGCCAAGAAGATAAAGTCGTGGGAACTGTATAACCAAATGGCCGGACCGCAACCCTATGGGCACATGATTTACGGTACCAAAAGCATGCATGAGCAGCCGGAACAAATGATTACATTAGTGCCGTTTGGTTGTACAAAGCTGAGAATAGCCGAATTCCCCGTCATAAATAATCCAATAAAATAATTTCTATGGTTTATGCCTTTCGCTTCAGTCTGATAGTATTATTTTGTTCATTGGTTCTCTGTTCAGGTGCGCAAGATTTGAAAAGGATCGGGATTAAAAATAATTGTGATGTTGTTTCAATCCAGGAAATCCCGATCAAACCTAATATTCCAATTGTTACATTTGAAGTTGACAAGCAGTTCCGATTGCCACAAATGAACGATTCGTTGATTGAAGTATCCGTTTCACAGGTTGATCATTTTATTCCAGGTTATAAAGCAGTTATTACTTTCAAGAATGTTTCCGGCCGAAAAATAAATTTAAGGAATATTGTTCCTTTTGGCATTTCAAACAAAGCTGTATTTATTACCGGTTTGGGAGATCATGGTTTGTCGCGTACACATGTTTTTCTCCCAGGTAGGCAACCCGTGAATTGTATTGTACCGGATAATGCCTGGAATCTTGGATTTTCAGCATTCGATGTCAACAGTTCTAATTCTGTCTGCGCATTAACAAGAAGAGATAATAAATCTGCAATAAAAACAGCCATTACTCGATTTGAGAATAATATGGAACCCGGGGGAAGCATTAGCTACAATTTATATGCTGATTTTTTCACTGGAAGCTGGCAGGAGGGTTTACGTACGCTTTTTCAGGATCGTTATTTATATGATGTGGAGACATTTGATAATACTCTTTTTGAACGCAATGATTTAAAATGGATACGTCATACATATGTGATGCACCTGATGATGAACTGGGATAAGTTCTATTATAATTATGAGGACGGAAAATTTCATTTAAATGAATTTTTAAAAAGAGGCCGAAAACTTTATGGGGGAGATGACGTTGTGGGTCTTTGGCCCACATGGCCCACACTTGGGATTGATCAGCGGAACCAGTTCGACATGTTTCGAGACTTGCCCGGCGGATTGCCCCAGTTCAAAAAAACTGTTGCAGACGCCCATAGTTTAGGTACAAAAATATTCGTTGCCTACAATCCCTGGGATGAAAGCACACGAGAGGAAGGACATTTGGCGGGGCTGGCAGATATTTTAAAAAGCACCAACGCTGATGGTGCGATACTGGATACAAGAGGCGAATCCAGTAAAGAACTGCAGGAGGCAGCCGATCAGGTGAAAAAGGGAATTATTATGTACAGTGAAGGGATGGCCGTTCCCAAAGATATGCAGGGTATCGTATCAGGACGTGTTCACAATGCTTTATATTACCCGCCATTGTTAAGTTTGACAAAATTTATTAAACCAGAGTTTGCGATTTTTAGGGTAGCGGAGCTTTTTAAAGAACCAATTCAAAGAGAATTTGCTACCTCGTTTTTCAATGGGTACGGCACCGAGCTGAACATTTTTCCACCCGGGCAACCGGCAAACGCCGAGGATCAATATAAATATCTTGGTCGAACCAGTCGGATCTTGCGTGAGAACACTTTAAATTTTACACAAAAGAATTACACCCCTTTGATCCCGACATTGTTCGATTCAATCTACGTGAACAAATGGCCATCAGCAACGAAAACAATCTACACCATCTATAGTGTGATACCACAAGGTTTCAACGATTATCTTTTTGAAGTGGATACCACTGAAGACACACATTTTGTGGATATCTGGCATCACAACGAACTCAATACAAAAGCGATTAACGGGAAAAACTATATATATGTTGAAACGGCAGGTTTTAGCAAAAAATATGTAGGAACCAATAATGAAGGTGAAGTGGATTGTATTGCCCAATTGCCCAGACTTTTGCACGTAAACCTCGATGGCGATGTGCTTTCTATTAACGCTTTAAGGGGTGATGCAATTAAAATTTGGGCCGGTGCCCCTGCGTATGATAAAACTCCTCATGTGTTAAATCCCGGACAGCACAAAGTGAAGCTACTGGATATTTTTGGACGTTATGAAGGTAAATTTGTAATTCAATTATTTGATAAAGATATTTTAAAAGATGAGACAGTTATAGTGATAGCGCCGGGGACACCCAGGCTGGCAAGCAGTTCCACAAAAACCCTGCGCGCAACCGGGAATGAAAAAAACATGGTAAAAATACCTGGCGGATCCTTTGTTTTTAAAACAACACATGGAGATGAATTTATACGCTATCCCAATTTTAACCAAAACAGAACCTACCAGCTTCCTTCTTTTATGATGGACAAGTACCCTGTTACTAATCAACAGTTTTACGAGTTTATCAAAGCCAGCAAATATAAGCCTACGGATGGGGCAAACTATCTGAAGCACTGGAAGAATGGCAGACCCCTTTCAGGCGAGGAACTGTTCCCCGTAGTAAATATTAGTTATGAAGATGCATTAGCCTATGCAAAATGGGCTGGCAAGCGGTTACCAACAGAAATTGAATGGCAGTTTGCTGCGCAAGCAAATGATGGCAGAGACTGGCCCTGGGCAAAAGATACGAAAAAAATAACACGTGAGGAAGAACCGGTTACCGGAACCCTTACTGTATTTAAAATTAAGGGGATTGATAGCACCCAGGCTAACACCGGCACGGGTAAGTTGTATCCCGTAGGGAAGTATAAAACGGGCGCCAACCCCTATGGTCTTTGCGATTTGGTAGGATCTGTATGGCAACTTACTAATGATTTATATAAAAGCGGAAGCTATGCTTATATTATTATGAAAGGGGGTTCTTATTACAACCCAACGTCAAGTTGGTGGTATGTTCAAGGTGGCCCTAGAGAGTTGCATTATAGACAATATCTGTTGCGGGTGTCCCAGGGGTTCGAAAGAAATGCAACGGTTGGTTTTAGGTGTGTTAAAGATCTTGAAACCCAATAGAAGCGTCATCTACTTGAACCCTAACTCCGCTGACTTAGGTAGTCTATTCCCAGTAGTTTAAACAGGTCATGGGTTTTCTTGGTCGTTTCGGAGATATTCCATTCGCCATTCATTTTCAGCATATAAATAGACTTGCT
>JBDHYK010000212.1:0-6024 GCA_039811305.1 Niabella sp. | reverse complement strand
TGAATCCAGCCACAAAAGAACAGTTGCAGCGCGAACTGCAAAAAAAAGAGCAGGAAATTGAAGCGCTTAAAAAACAACTTGGTCAGTAAGGCTTACAGGCTGTATATACCGCCGGAATGAGGGGGCGTCATCCCGAAAGGAACGAAGTGGAAAGTAGGCGTCATCTCGAATGGAACGCAGTGGAATGAGAGATCTTATCCTTTATTCTGGAGATCTCTCCCTTCGGTCGAGATGACGGTCTTTTTCGTCATCTCGAATGGAACGAAGTGGAATGAGAGATCTTCTCCTCTAATCAGGAGATCTCTCCCTGCGGTCGAGATGACGTTCTTTTTGGTCATCCCGAACGAAGAGAGGGATCTCCCTGTTTTAGGGAGATTTCTCATTCCGCAGGGTAAATGGCTCCAGCGACAGGGGGATTCTGGCGTAAGCCCTTATTCAAAGATGATTTGCCAAGCAGACCGCTGATAGTAATTCCCGCCGGAAATAGCTTGCGATAATTTCCGGCTGCCCTTTTTTGCTCAACTTTTTTGGGCAAACAAAAAAGTGGAAAAAAGATGGGTGTCGGAGGGAGGAATCTTCCTGTTTTAGGGAGATTTCTCATTCCGCTTTGCTTCATTCGAAATGACCTTACCTTTTTAAGTTTTGGGTCGTCATCTCGAACGCAGTGAGAGATCTCCCTGTTTTATGGAGATTTCTCATTCCGCTTCGCTTCATTCGAGATGACGGACGATTCTTTATAGTTTTTTACATGGACTATAAAAATACACTACGGGTATTCCTATACGCTGAAAAGTTTGGCTTTTGCCTCTGCCGCCGGCGGGCAGCGTAACTGCAGCGGCGCTGCTTTCGCTTCTGCCTTCGTTCCTCAGGCTGCCGCATTTCACGCGGCACCGAACCGAAAGAGGCGCCTAACGCAGTTACTGGTGAAAAATTAATAGAAATGATTTTTGTGGTACTCTACCCTACTGGATGTCGTGTGGGGGCATCGTCGTTCCGAACGAAGAGAGGGATCTTATCCTCTATTTTGGAGATCTCTCCCTGCGGTCGAGATGACGGTCGCTATTGTTTGGAGTTTATCCTGATTGGCCTGTTGGGTCTTGGTGCTATGAGTATGCGCCTGCAGCGCAACCGCAAGTTTTTGTTTGCTGCCTTGATGGTGATTGGGCTGGCGATGGCCTATGCCGGCTGCGTCAAGCAGGATACTGTGGGCGAAAAGCAGGATAGCAGCTTGTTTGTTCGTATAGCACAGGTAAATAAAGACGGCGGAAAATCTTACTCAAAAGTGGTGAAAGTAAATCAATAATCCGTACTCCAATATTTTTTAAAGCCGCCCTGTTTCCAGGGCGGCTTTTTTTTTCAGCAAGTGCGGAAAATATCCACAAGTGGGTATTGGGGCAAATCGGGTTCTTAGCATTATTGCCACCGGCAATCCTCCTAAAACTGCTATAACTTTCCACCGCATTTTGTATAGCCGAATACCATTTCACATTAGTGCGTTCTTCTCATCTGCACGCCATTCCTGGGGTGTAACTCCCTGCTCCTGTTTAAAAATTCTTGCAAAATAACCGGGATCGCTATAACCACAATCCAAAGCGATGGACGCAATGCTCTCATTGGTGTTTCGTAATAATTCTTTGGCTTTGGCAAACCGAATTGCCCGTATAAATTTATTGGGCGAACATCCAGTTACTGCCTCCAATTTTCGGTGTAGTTGAGAGTGGCTCATAAATACCTGTTTACATAATTTTTCTACTGTAAAATCATAGTCAGTCATATTTTGTTCCACCACTTCCCTTACCCTTTTTACAAAACTGTTTTCAACTGTGGCCGCCTCCATTTTCTCAGGCATTTCCACAACCGATTGGCTCGTAAGTATTCCTGCTGTTTTAAGGTAGTATTGTTTTAAGTTGTCCCTCATCTCCAACAACTTTTTTATACGTACGAGCAACTCGTCTTTGTTAAAAGGTTTTTCCAAATAAGCGTCTGCACCTTGCTCCAATCCTTCAATTTTGCTACCCATATCTGCTTTTGCTGTAAGCACGATTACAGGTATATGGCTGGTTGCCTCTTGATGGCGTATCTTGTTCAGCAGTTCAAAGCCGTCCATATAGGGCATCATCACATCGGTAATGATAAGGTCTGGTACCATATTTGTAGCAATCTCCATGCCCTCTGCGCCATCTTTTCCTACCGCCAGCCTATAATCGGGGAGGCAGGATGCAATGTATGCAACCACATCTACATTGTCTTCTACAAGTAAAACCAAAGGAACTGATGCCGGATGGTATTCACTGGGGAGTGCCAGGTGATCAAAATCAGAAGGCGGAACAGTGGGGAATACCTTTGAACTGTTTTCAACTGAAATAGTAACCGGAACTGGAAGAACCTTAAATGGAATAGAAACAGTAAATTCGGAGCCTTTATGCGCACCTGTTGGTGGGCTCTTTACAGTTATAGCCCCTTCCATCAATTTCACCAATTCTTTGGTGAGGGCAAGGCCAATCCCCGCACCTTCTGTTTTGCGGGTGGCGCTATTGTCTAACCGGTAAAACCGATCAAACACAAATTGTTGCTGGTCTTGCGGGATACCGGGCCCTGTGTCTTTTACTTTTACTACCAAGAATGATTTTGAGTGAGTGTCAGTTACTTCCCTTTTAATGACGCTGATATAAATATTCCCCTTTTCAGGTGTGAACTTGATTGCGTTAGAAAGCAGGTTGGAGATAATCTGTCGGAGTTTTTCCTTGTCGTATTCCAAATAAAGGCAATCTACATCAGTTAAAAAGTGCAACTGTTTCTGCTGGCTCTCAGCCAGGGATTGAAATGACTCGACCACGTACCTCAAAAACTGAATCACATCTCCCGGGGACAGCTCCAATTGCATTTTCCCTGTTTCCAATTTGGAAAGGTCCAACATTTGGTTCACCAGGCTTAGCAAATTTTGTCCATTGCGTTGAATCATGTTCATACGGGTTTCAAACTGCTCGGATGGCTTTTCAAGTACCTGCTGCGCCATACCCAATATAACTGTGAGGGGTGTGCGAAATTCGTGGGTGATATTGGTATAAAGTTGTGTTTTAATAGCATCTAACTCCTTTGCCCGCTTGGTTTCTAACTGCTCATAGCTTAACTGAGATTTCAATTTTGCTTTGTTGACCTGGTAGCTGTGATAAATTCTTGTTGCAGCCGCCAACAGTAGCCCATAAATAAGATAGGCCCACCAGGTAAGCCACC
Source organism: Niabella sp. (assembly GCA_039811305.1). GTDB lineage: Bacteria > Bacteroidota > Bacteroidia > Chitinophagales > Chitinophagaceae > Niabella. Next base: position 2,790 of record JBDHYK010000212.1, on the reverse strand, counting down.
AGGGAGGAAGAACTCTTATCTTGAGTTGGGCAATTTTATTGCTCCAAATGCCCTGGCTGTTGCTGCCCTGCACTTTAAAAACATAATTACCAGCGGACAGGTGCAGGTAAGTGGCAGTACGGCGGGTGTTACTTTCAATCCAATCGTTATCCACCCCTTCTAACTGATAACGATATTTATTTTGTAAGGGAGCATTAAAATCAAGAGAAGAGAACTCGAGCGTTAGAATATCTTGTAAATGGGTAACTGTTATAGAAGATGTTTGCTCAATCGTTTGTTGTAAGATCTTGGTTTCATCGCCTGGGCTTACAGTTGTGCTTCCTATTTGAATATCTGTTATAACTACATTTGGCGCATAGCCTTTTACTAAGGCTTCTTTTGGGTCAAAAATGTTCAACCCATTTACACCACCAAATACCAGGTTTCCATTCAATAATTTTGCGAACGCATTGGTGTTAAACTCGTCTGCCTGCAATCCATCACCTGCACTAAAAGTCCTAAATACCGGCTGCTCATCCTTTGTAGCGGCCAACAAACAAAAAATACCTTTGTTTGTGCTTCCCCAAATATTGCCAGCGTTATCTGATAGCACTCCATATACCACATCATTTGGCAAACCCTGTTTTGTAGTATAATGGATAAAACTTCCGGTTGATTTTTGCATCCGGTTCAATCCACCCCCTTTGGTACATATCCATAGATAATCTGAGTGGAACGGGTCGTCCATAAAACATGAAACGTAGTTATAACTCAGTGAATTACGATCTCCGGAAACATTCTTATACCACTTTATTTGTGGGGCAGAGGCGTTATCCGAAAACCAAAGCCGGGCAAAACCGTACTCCGTACCAACCCAAAACCCACCCTGCCGATCTTCATAAAAGGATGTAGTTTGGGTAAGCGCAGTGGTGTTGGTAAATTTAGAAATCCCTAAATTAAACTTTTGAATACTTCCGGTCATTGGATTGATTCTTGCCAACGTACCATTAGCTCCACCTACCCAAATCTGCTTTTTACTGTCTTCTAACAATGGTTGAAGCTGTTCTGTGGGCAGTGCGCTAACAGGTTCGTCATAGGAAGCTATTAATTTTAACCCCTCCAAATATCGGTACAATTTTTTTGTCAAGTACGAGTACAACCAATAATCGCCTTGTTGGGTACGCAAAACATTTGTATAAGCAGGAGACTCTTTAACAACGGGTGCGACCGGGTTGTTTTTTTGTTCTCCATTAGGGGCTAACAACATTGAGGCTCTCCATCCCTGCACATAGATCAAGCCATTATTCCAAATAGTGATGCGTTGTACACTCATGTTGGGCAGAACGTGGTGGAAATTGTCGTTACGACTACGATATTTTAAGATTCCGTGCCCCATCGTGCCGATCCATAGAGAGCCCGACCTGTCGAGCAACAAACACTTAATATTTTGATCTTTGACGTCGGTTTTTATATTTCGTGCATATATGGCATCAAGGCTGTCGCCGCTCTTTGCATGGCTAAAATCAAAGATATTGCACCCAGACATTCCCGATGTAAGCGGAAAGTGTTGGTCAAAAAGAAGTGTGCCTCCTGGCGATTTGACAACGAAATTTGTCATCAATTTGCCTGTAGAATCTATAAACGAAGTTCGAACCTGAGGAATGGTCATTAAGCCGATCCCCTGGCTGAATTTTGCCGACAGATAGTTCCCTGTCTTTTCAATCAGGCTTGTAAAATGATGCCCATCGTACAATAACTGAAACCTATTTTGAGACGGGTTAAAAATATAAACACTGCGATCTGTAAACCCAATCCAGATAAACCCCTTTTCGTCTTTTTGGATGCCCGCAATAGGGCTTCCCCTGGGTGCAATCAGGCGTGATACAGAAGGAACGCCTTCATCTGAAAGCGAAACGATACTCAGGGCGCCGCCTTGTGGATACAATAGAATTTTATCCCCGGGGAGTTCCACCATAGAAGACTCTATTCTGTTACTGGTAAGCCCGGATGGGTTTCCCTTTTTATGGACAATACGCACGAACTTCCCCGTCTTTTTATCAAAAATATTCACGCCTCCATCATAAGTGCCGATCCAAATTCTACCCTTACTGTCTTCCAATAAATTACTAACGGCATTGCTACTGAGGGTATTAGTGTCTTGGGGGCCAGATGTGAAGGCTTTAAAGGAATAACCGTCATAGCGGTTAAGCCCCCCTTTTGTCGCTATCCATATAAAGCCGTCTTTGTCCTGAAGCAAATCATTAATTAACCCCTGAGAAAGCCCCTGAGTAGTAGAGATAATCTCAGGGGTCGAAACAAATTGCGCAGAAGCTACCTTAACACAAAAAATTAAGAGGAAAAATGGTGCAATATTGTGTAGGTCGGGTTGATTCATGTTTAAAGGTAATTTCTTTAAAATGTTTTTTCTGTGGCGAAACACCCTTTTTCTTAAAATAAATTTCAAAAAGGCGAATTTGTCCTATTACGGCACAATTTTTCCTACCAAAATGACCATTTTGTACTTTAAAATTCCAAAAATGTCCTCACAAAAAAGCCATTTCTGATGGCAATTTTGAGGTAAGATAAATTCTTTTAATTCCTTCATGCAAAATAAGTTGTTCGATGAAAAAAATTTTGTTGATAAAAAATCGCTCGTTTTTTACGTCACTACTCAGTTCTTTATTGCTCCGTTTACCGGCATTTTTGAAAAGGTTGCATCGCAATTTGTTTATCAACCTGCCAGAAATGCTTTTCACCGACAAAACCCTTGTGGTTCGCCCACTTGCTATTGACAAAGGGTACACAATGGGG
>JBDHYK010000211.1:0-6025 GCA_039811305.1 Niabella sp. | reverse complement strand
TACTCCATATTCAAATTCGGTGACAATATAAGATGCTAATATATTGATAAATAACGATTCTTTGATAATTTTATATTTATAATTTCACGTTGCAAAGATAATCTTCTGAAAATTATTATGCCATTTTAACATTTTTTAGTTCTCTAACCTAACCGATTCAGCAAAAAACTTTTTAAATCAACGACATTTTTGGCTAAAAAACACCCTCATTTCTTAGTCCTGCCTTTATTGCGATAGTGGAAGACAGCGTGCAGAGCTTGTAATAATATGCTTATTATCAGCACCTTATCACGATGTTACTAAAAAAGAGCAAAAAAAAATACTGTGGCTTAGTTTTATCGGCAAATAAATAGTGATTATCAAAAAAGTTACTTAATTTAGTAGTGTTATGCGAACGAAACATTTATTTGTATATGGCTCCTTGCTAAGTGGGTTCCAGCTTGAATCTTACGAGTACATTCGGCGCTATTTTCATTTGGTAGGTGAAGCCACTGTGAAAGGAACCATGTACGATATGGGCGACTATCCCGTAGTTACCCGCAACGACACCGGGCGCTTAATTAAAGGAGAGCTTTATGAAATCCGGCATCCAGCCGAATTTACGTTCGCACTGGCGCAGCTTGATGATTATGAGGGTCTGTACCCCGAAGAAGGAGCCGAAGTATATTACGAACGAGAAGCCGTGGACGTCTATTTAGGTGATCAGGTTGTAGATGCATGGATCTATTGGTGCATCCGTGATGTAAGCAACCGGCCGATAGTAGAATCAGGCGACATGAGAGAGTACGCCAAAGGAAACAAAACTTAAACTTTGAACTTTGAATTCGGTTTCGTTAAAAAAAATATATTTTCTTTCCGATTTTCATTTAGGGGTTCCCACCCATCAGAAGAGCCTGGAAAGAGAAAAATTGATTGTAGAATTTCTGAACAGCATCCAACACACAGCCTCCGAAATTTTTATTGTTGGGGATATGTTCGATTTTTGGTTTGAATACAAATACGTTGTACCTAAAGGTTATACGCGGCTCTTAGGAAAATTAGCCCAACTCTCCGATGACGGCATCCGATTGCATTTTTTTGTTGGCAATCATGATATGTGGGTAAAAAACTATTTTCAGCAGGAACTGAATATGCAGGTGTATTTTGAACCCCGGGAGTTTCAATGGAGCGGGAAAAAATTTCTGATTGCACATGGCGATGGATTAGGACCGGGAGATGCTGGGTACAAACGCTTAAAAAAGTTGTTTCGCAATCCGATAGCCCAGTGGCTTTTTGGTGTGCTTCCACCCCAAGTGGGTATGGGCATTGCCAATTTTATGAGCCAACGCAGCCGTGCTAAAACAGGCCGCTCAGAAGAAACCTTTTTGGGAATAAAAAACGAATGGCTGGTACAGTATTGCAAAAAAAAATTAGAAAAAAAACACATTGATTATTTCATAATGGGGCACCGCCATTTAGCCATTGACCTGAACCTGGACAACAACAGCCGGTACATCAACCTGGGCGACTGGCTGAACTATTTTACCTATGCCGTTTTCGACGGAGAAAATGTACAACTTCGTTCTTACAAAGACAAAGAGCAAAAAATTATCAGACTCAATTGATTTTTAAATACTACATAGCAGCCTTTTTTGCGTTTTTGTACGTAAGCGTATTTGCACAACCGCTGCTCGCACCTGTGAAAGTACGAAAAATACCCGGTCAGTTTGTTTCTTTTACGGTTGATAATCTGGATAATATTTACCTATTGAATGCATCCAATCAATTAAAAAAAATTACTGCAACCGGAGACTCCGTTGCCGTGTATAATCATCTAAAAAGATTTGGCGAGATCACACAGATTGACGTTAGCAACCCACTTAAAATATTACTCTACTATAAAAATTTTGCCACGATCGCCATATTAGACGGAGTTTTGAGTTTGAAGGGTACCATTGACTTGCGTAAAAAGAATCTGCCCCTTGTCAGCGCTATCGGACTTTCTTATGATAATAAAATATGGCTTTATGATGAACTGGATAATATGCTAAAAAAAGTTGATGACCAGGGAAATACCATCCTAAAAACAGCCGATTTCCGGCAGCTTTTTACAACAGCCACAACACCCCAATCTATTCTGGACCGCAATAAATATGTTTTCCTGTATGATCCCCAATCCGGAATTTACACATTTGATTACTATGGAGCATTAAAAAACAAAATAATAATAACGGGCTGGGAAAACCTGAATATCGGAGCATCTTATATTTGGGGAAACAATGCAAGAAATTTTTTTCGTTACAGTTTTGCTTCGTTCCGATATGATGAATGGCCTTTATTACCCGAATTTGAGGGTTGCAAACAATTTTTTTTTAAAGAACAGTTTTTGTACGCACTCAACCAGGAGGGGCTAATGATTTATAGCATCCGGTAACCCGCATTTTTAAAACAAGGTTCTTTTTAGTCTTCGAATTAGTTATTTTTGAGGCTCAATCGGTTTGGTTTATGCACGATTTCTTAAACAAGATTATTTTAGACAACAGTATCCAAAGTTATTTGATCACCGCTGTTATTATTGGTGTGGTGTTTCTTGTCAAAAGAACAATCGGACACTATCTGGCAACCTTTATTTTCCGCATATTCAAAAAAAGATGGAAGCAGGTGAATATCGCTTCCTACAAAAACCTGGTAGCCCACCCACTGGGATTGTTTCTCGCTATTTTTGTAACGATCGCTGTCTTAGACAAACTGAAATTTCCAACGATTCTGGAATTTGAAATTTATCATATTACGTTCAAAGAAGCGATGCGAACGATTGGCACCGGCATTATCATCATCACATTTTTCAGTTTTTTGATTAAAGCCACAGATTTTGCCGGCCTTGTTTTAAAAGACAGGTATATGGACGACGAACAGCGGGCACACAACCAGCTGATCTTTTTTTTTAAAGACTTTATAAAGTTATTGTTAGGAATTGTAGCAATTATTATGCTGTTGAAATATTGCTTTAACTATGAAGTAAAAAGCCTTGTTACGGGACTGAGTATTGTGGGAGCAGCGATTGCTTTAGCCTTAAAAGAAAATTTAGAGAACCTGATTGCTTCTTTCATTATATTTTTCGACAAGCCCTTCACTACAGGAGATACGGTAAAAGTAAACGATATTACGGGTACCATCGAAAAAATTGGGTTGCGAACCACCCGTATCCGATCCGAAGAAAAAACCTATATCAGTGTGCCCAACAGTCAGATGGCCGACAGTATTTTAGATAATCTTTCTGAACGATCACAGCGCCGTGCCATTCTGAAATTAGAGCTAGACCCTGCTGCCAAACACAGTACCCTACAGGAAGTACTGACGGGCTTAAAGCAAATCGTAAATCGAGACGATCTTCAAGACACTTCGGTTTTTGTTACCGACATCACCCCAACTTCTATCATTGTTACTACAACATTTTATACCGGCCCAATACCCATGGATTCGTTCAGCGAACTCAGGCAGCAGGTTTTTCTGCAGGCATACCAATTACTGGAACGTTTGGATGTAAAAACATCGGGGAAAGCTACCAATGTCAATATTGTTCATGGGGCTGCCCCACCGCCAGCTAAGATTTTTTAATTACCTCTGCCAGTTCTTCATCAAATTTGCCTGTAACGCCAAACTCCACCACGCGTCCCACTTCTTTGCCCTTTTTCAACACAATGATGGTGGGCACATGACTAATATCAAAAGTAGAAGCAAGATGGGTAGTATCTTTTTTGGTTCGATCGAGCGCGAATACCACTACTTTGCTTCTGTCGAAACCTGCCAAGCCCAATAATTTAAAAAACCGGGGAATCACGTAATGCGAATCGGTGCACCAGGTGCCCAAAAACACCAAAAACTGTACACTATCTTTTTGAGTCACAACGGTTTTAACAATCTGTTCCTGTGGCTGGTATTCTTTTTGCATAGCCGCATACCATTTAAACAAGGTGGTATCGCTTAAGAGTTGCTCATTAATAAATCCTTTTAACATCATCTGTCCGCTGAGAGGATCCTTCACTTTTTCGTAGGCTTGCGCCTGACTTTTAAAAAGCAAAAACGCAAACATCAAAAGCAAACTCAGTTTTTTCATTGGGTATTCTTTTTCAAAATTTATAAACTCGCTTTAAGTTCCAAAAAGAAATCTTTTATTCTTTTCAGCGACTGTATGGCGGCAAATTTTTCATCCGCCTTTCGGTTGTTTTTCATAAATTCTTTCGCTCCTTCTATTGTGAATTTTCGGCGCCTTAAAAGATCGTAGATCAGCGCCAGGTTTTTTATGTCAATCGGCCGAAAAAAGCGATCTCCCTTTGCGTTCTTTTTTGGTTGTAGCACATCAAACTCCGACTCCCAGTACCGGATTAGTGAATGATTTTCCCGAAAAAGAGTAGTTACCTCCCGCATACTGTAATAGTGTTTTTGAAACAAGACTTCATCCTCGGGAATCTGTACCAACACCGCAGCCAAACTGTTTTCTTTTACAGAGCGCCTACCTCTAATGCCACTGTTTTTCTTTGTTGCTGAAGCAGGGGATACAGGTTTTTTTCTCGGGTTCTTTGTTTCATTTCCGCTATTCTCAACTGGCACCAGCAATGCCGTTTCCTCTTCATTACGATCGGGTTCATTATAATCCACAGGAAGATCCGATACCGCGGTTTCGCCAATTGATTCTTCAACCGGGAATTTCACCGGTATTTCGGATTCAGCAGCCTCCGCATCAGGTGGCAGCTTCTCCATTTCTGTTGGTGGTTCCGATGGAGTGGGTTCCTGCAACTCAATTTGTTCTGGAGGTTTTAATACGTGGCGTGTGGGCTTTGGTTTCGGATCTACTTTTTCTACTTCGTCAAAAAACGAAAAAGTACCCTGCTGCGTATTTTTTACTGCTTTTGCCATGATACCCGCAAATCTAAATCATTCTGTTCGTTTAAGAAACAATTGAGTTCTGATCTGCATCAAAACTTTGTGGCATTTTCATTAATGTCTTCTGTTGGCACAATCTGTTTTTTAAGAGAAAGGGCTGAAAAATAAAGAACCCACCGGTCTGAAAACAGAGAACTTTCAGACCGATGGAGCTCAATTCAGTGGAAACGATTCGGGTTTAGACCGCTTCAAGATGAAACTTTTTGCTTTTTATGGTTACTTTTCCCCGAACGTCGAGTGGTTCGGAGATGATATCCAGAACAGGGCAAAGCGCTTCTACTTCACGGGAAAGGCTATACAGTTTTTCCGGCGCTTCGTCCGACACAATTATCGTTTCAAACTCTACCTTTTTAAAACCGGGGCGCACATCGGAGTCCAGACCCAAAAAGCCTTTAAAATCAAGGTCTCCACGTGTTTTTACGGTTACGCTTTCCAGTTGAATTCCTTTTAAAGAAGATAAAGCGCGGTACACAATTGCCTGGCAGGCTCCCAGCGCACCCAAAACGTACTCAACAGGATTTGGCGCCTGATCGGTACCGCCCAGGACTTCGGGCTCATCGAAATGAATTTGAAACTGGCGCGACGATACCTGAACGCCCAATTGTTTACCTAATACTGAAGTAGTCTCAAAGCTACTTACTGTATTATTAGGGTTTTCTTTAACATGTTGAATCAGGTTTTCAAACGATTTACGTACAACTTGTGACATAGTGGTTCATATTTATTTGTGAAAAAAAGGGTTTACAGACGTAATGTCCTATCGTTAAAAAGCAGAACTGCTTTTTCAACGATACCAGAAGATCAGTATAAAGAAGGAATTAACAACAACACATTCGCATCCCCATCAGCATAGAAAAACTAATGGACGCTTGGGAGCGGGATGCTGTAAAACTAAGGCCGGAAAGATTTCTTTGAACTTTCATTTTATCCTTATTTGTTGATTCTTTGTGTTTAGAATACTTGTTGTAATGCGAAAGTAAAAGAAAATGATTTAAAAACAATAATTTGGTTCTTCGTCATTTTGTGTGGAATTTGAAATTAAAGTCATTTCCTAAGCAATAGATCATGGCCATAAAATTATGGACGTTCCGAAATCCTCTGG
>JBDHYK010000210.1:0-6028 GCA_039811305.1 Niabella sp. | reverse complement strand
AGGCAGCAGCGCCTAAAAAAGCAGCAGCTCCAAAAAAGGCAGCAGCTCCTAAAAAAGCGGCAGCTCCAAAAAAGGCAGCAGCTCCTAAAAAAGCAGCAGCTAAGAAAAAATAAGCAAAGCTTTTTAAGAATTTATAAAGCCATCCTGATAAAGGAGGCTTTTTTTTTAGCTTGTAAAAAAGGTGCCTGATCACGCATTCAATGAACAATTCTGAAATTGCCGAACTGTTTGAGTTGTTATCCAAATTGATGGATATACATGGAGAAAATGCTTTTAAAGCAAAGACCTATTCGATTGCTGCCTACCACATAGACCGCTTGCCAATGCCCCTTCGTTCAACGAAACGGGAACAAGTTGCCGGTATCAGGGGTATAGGATCGTCTATCGCAACAAAAATTTTTCAAATCCTCGACACGGGTTCATTGGACTTATTACAGCAATACCTCGATGAGACGCCCCAGGGTGTGCAGGAAATGCTGCAAATAAAGGGATTGGGACCAAAGAAAATTCACGTAATTTGGAAGGAGATGGGTATCGGGTCTGTTGGCGAACTGGAATATGCCTGCATTGAAAACAGGTTGACCCGCTACAAAGGATTTGGTGAAAAAACACAACAGAACGTTCTGCAAGCCCTGCGCTTTTATAACCAAAATAAAGGTTATTTTTTGTATGCACAGATTGAGCAGATCGTTCCAATGGTTCAGCAATATTTGGAAAAATTATTCGGCAAAGCCCATGTTTTAAATACCGGGCAGTTCAGACGACAACTGCCCACTATAAAAGAATTAGAATTTGTAATTGAAGAGGCCAACAATAATATTAAACCAAAATTCGCCACGGCCTATCCGCCACAATTGCTTGAAGAAACTGAAAACCAACTGTTGTATAAATTAACCAACGGCGCAAGGCTAAGGCTTTATACTGGGAAGAAGAACAGGCTGACTCAACAATTTTTAACTTCAGCTTCAGAGGAATTTTTGGAAGGCTTTTTTGAAAATGAGGATTTGGAGTTATTTGAAAAACAAATAGTTCAGAGCGAGGAAGAGATTTTTAACGATCGGAAGATGTCCTATATACCTCCCTGCCTGCGGGAAACAAAGGAAATAATCGCGAAAGCAAAAAACGGAACCCTGCCCGAACTGATTCAGGTTTCAGATGTCAAAGGAGCCATTCACAACCACAGCAACTGGTCGGATGGGAACAACACGATCGAAGAGTTAGCCCATGCATTAATTGAAAAGGGTTTCGAGTATTTAGTAATTTCCGATCATTCTAAATCGGCAGCCTATGCCAACGGGCTTTCGGAGGAGCGGGTGCTTCAGCAACATCAGTATATTGATGAACTGAACAAAAAACTGAGTTCGTTTAAAATATATAAATGTATTGAAAGCGATATCCTGAACGATGGGAGCCTTGACTATGAAGATGAACTTTTGAAACGCTTCGACTTAGTTATTGCATCTATTCATAGCAATTTATATATGCAAGAAGAAAAAGCGATGATGCGCCTTCTAAAAGCGATAGAAAACCCGTTTACCACCATATTAGGGCATCCCACCGGTCGTTTGTTATTGAGCAGGGAAGGGTATCCTGTTCAACACAAAAGAATTATAGATGCCTGTGCTGCCAACCATGTGGTAGTAGAAGTGAATGCCAACCCCCACCGTTTGGATTTGGACTGGAGCTGGATTGAATACGCAATGAGTAAGAATGTATTGCTTTCTGTTAATCCGGATGCCCACTCGATTGAAGGCTTAGAGGATATAAGGTATGGTGTATTAGCATCTCAAAAAGGCGGACTCACGGCTGCATATAATCTAAGCAGCTTTTCAAGAACTGCCTTCGAAACTTTTATTCTGGAACAAAAACGGATGAAACAATCTTAATCCAATACCTGATTTTTTAAAAGATCTTCTATCGTATCTCGTTTGCGAATCAGCCGGGGGACTCCATTTTCAAACAATACTTCGGCTGGTTTGAAACGCGAGTTATAATTGGACGCCATTTCATAACCATAAGCACCGGCATTATTCAATACCAATAAATCGCCTTCTGATATTTCGGGCAAAAGCCGGTTCCAGGCAAAGGTATCTGTTTCGCAAATGTTGCCCACAACTGTATATTCTTTTAACGGGCCACTGGGGTTGGAGATATTGTGTATTTGATGGTATGCGTCATAAAACATCGGGCGGATTAAATGGTTGAACCCACTATTGATGCTTGCAAATGTAGTGGCAAGAGTTTCTTTAAGTACCGTAACTTTTGTAACCAGGTAGCCACAGTCGCTTACCAGAAATTTTCCGGGTTCAAACCAGATTTCAAGGTTTTTGGTGGCGGGGTTGCCTTCTAATACAGTCAGCACTTTTACGGCAAGTTCTTGTACATCAATACCTGGATCGCCTTCTTTGTAGGCGATCTTGAATCCTCCTCCAAGATCAATGGACTTTAAATCGGGAAAATGAGGAACAAGGTCGAACAATACTTCAATTCCCTTAACAAACACATCCGGATCCTTGATGTCGCTTCCTGTGTGTATGTGTAGATTGGTTACGCGTAAGGAATATTTTTTTATCAGGGTCTGTATCTGTTCCAACTGGTCTGACGGAATTCCAAACTTACTTTTGTCGTGTCCAGTAGAAATTTTCAGGTTACCACCCGCCATAATTCCGGGCCGCAGCCGGATCCCTACGGGATAAGAGCTCCCGTACTTTTGTCCGAACTTGGCTAAATTGGATAGACTGTCAATTGTGATATGGATCCCCAGGCTACGGGCTTCTTCAATTTCGTCAAAGGCAATGCCATTGCTGGTATAAAGTATTTGCGAAGGTTCAAAACCGGCATAAAGAGCCAACTTGGCCTCGTTGATGGAACTGCAGTCCACCTGGCTGCCTAAAGCTTTTACTAATTTAAGAATATTGATATTGGTAAGTGCTTTGCAGGCATAAAAAAAACGAACTTTATCGGAAGGAAAAGCCTCCGTAAGTTTCTGGTATTGTTCTTTTATCCGCTCGGCGTCATAAACGTATAAAGGAGTTTCAAAAGTATTGGCCGCCTGAATAAGTTGTTTGTGGGTTAATTGTTGTGCCATATAATTATTTCGTTGCCGGTACACTGCAAAGCGGTTGCTTCGGTCTTCGTAAACGGCTAAGAATCTCTATTTCTAATTGTTAAGTGGTAGGATTTTCAATACTGTCATTTTCCGTATCCGGATTTTTTTGTTCTGGAGCTGCGTTTTCGTCCGTTTCGTTAGGATCATTGGATTCCGTACCATCTATTGTTGGTTCGGTTGCCTGATCTTCAATTCGAACATTTCTTATTGTAACTAATTCGCCGTCTTCAGTAACACTCAGTTGATTTTCATCGTGCAGCGCATTGATGAGCGATCGGTTGTCTTCTTCCTTATTTAGCAAGGTGGGCTGTATCAACTGCTCGGCCAGCACTTCTTTTATTTTGGGCAACTCTTCTGCCGAGTTGATGCCAAAATAATCCATAAATGATTTAGAGGTTGCATATACCAGGGGGTGCCCCGGAAGTTTCTCGTTTCTTCCACTAATTACAATCAGATCTTTTTCGAGCAATTTTTGCACCGCATAGTCTGCGCTTACACCCCGGATGGCTTCAATTTCGCCTTTGGTAACCGGTTGTTTGTAGGCTATAATAGCTAAGGTTTCAAGTGCCGTAGGAGAAAGACGTTTTAAAAATTTCTCTCCATTAAGTTGTGCAATCGTATTATGGTAATCTTTTTTTGTAAGAAACTGCCAACCACCGCCACTTTCTACAATTTCAAAAGGGTAAAACTCCGAGTTGTACTTTTCTACAATGCCTTCGATTGCCGTGGTTACCTGGTCCGAGGACAATTTATCTTCCATAAAACCAAAACTATTGTTCAGTAACTCTGTAATTTCCAATATAGGCAAGGGTTTGTCGCTTGCAAAAATCAACGCTTCAATGTGCGGTATAAGTTCTGTAATTTCCATGAAGAGGTTTCCTTGTTGAAGCCTGTTAGCGGTCTCTGCCCTCTGCCTTACAAATTATTCTATTTTAAAAAGAAAACGGCATTTTCTAAGAGAACACTCAGGTTTCTGAGCTTATTTTTTATTTATTTATATCGGCAGCCTATTATTTTTTTGCTGATATTTTATGCATCTGTTGCACATCTGCCATTCAAAACCAAAAAGAACGGAAAACAGCAGCCACGATTGTTTCTCCCAAAAAAGAATCAGGAACCCGATGTGGGTTATTCGTTTAATGCAGCGGCTCCGCTTACAATTTCGGTGAGTTCTGTGGTAATAGCGGCCTGCCTTGCCCGGTTGTAGGAGAGCTTGAGGCTTCGCAACATTTCGTCTGCATTTTCGCTGGCCTTATCCATACTGGTCATACGGGCGCCGTGTTCGGATGCGTTGGAGTCTAAAACGGCTTTATATAGCTGCGTGTTCAGTATTTTGGGCATCAACTCGGTTATAAGGCTTTCTTTTTCGGGGTCGAAGATAAAATCGGCTTTCAGTTTTTCGTCTTTTTTCTCCAATTTGGGGATCGGCAAAAAGCGTTCCACCGAAAAAATCTGTGTAGCAGCATTTTTAAACTGGGCATATACTAGTTCTACTACATCAAACTCTTTGTTTACAAAGGCTTCCATGGCTTCCTGCGAAGCTTTTTGGGCATTTTCGAAATTCAAATGCAGGAAAATGTCTTTATAGGTATCAACGGTTTTGTATCCAGCCTTGGTTAGGCTTTCATATCCTTTTTTACCCATATTCCAGATGGTGACATTCCCTTTTTCAAACTGTGTGGCGTATTTTTCTTGAATTAAACTCTTGGTCAGTTTAATGGTGTTGGCGTTGAAGGCCCCTGCTAATCCACGGTCGCTGGTTAAAACGATCAATAGTACGTTTTCAACAGGGCGTTCTTCTGCCAGTTGTACACCACTATCTACTTCAGTATTCGAAACAATATTGCTGAGCATTTCCTGAAGCTTTCTGGCGTAGGGTCTCATTTGCAGGATGGCATCCTGCGCTCGCCTGAACTTGGCAGCACTTACCATTTTCATAGCTTTGGTAATCTGCTGCATGCTTTGCACAGAACTGATTCGGGTACGAACTTCTTTTAATTGACCTGCCATTCCTTATTGATTTGACTAATTGAATACTCTTTCAGGGCGCAAAAGTAAGCCCAAAATAGCATATTTCAATGCGAACGATCAGCGAAATAACAGATTGTTGAAAAAATGTTCGGTTGAACATAAAATTTGAAAATAATGAACGGATCAATTTGCTAATTCACTGATACTCAAGGGTATAAAATTGAAGCATTTAGTTCAACCCATGTTTGTAATAGCATTTTATGTACTTTTATCCTTAATAGCATCCTATAAGTACTAAAAAAACAAAGTATTTGTACAAAAAAAGTTAGTAGAGCTATGATATCAGTAAAAAAAATTATTGTATTCTTTTTGTTAATCGTAGGTTTTATTATGAAAACTGAAGCACAGAATTTAAAGAATTATGAATCGGACTGGAAAAATGTTGAAAAAAACATCGAAAAAGGGTTGCCGACAACTGCTCTGGAAATAGTGAAGCAAATTTATACAAAAGCTCGGGCGGACAAACAGGATGCACAGTTGGTAAAGGCCTTGGTGTACAGCAACTACCTGCGGCATGCAGATAGAGTAGAAATTGGGGGGGCAAATATTGAAGAATTGAAAGCCGAACTGGTAGGCAGCAAGCAACCGCTAACCTCTCTACTCAACAGCTATCTTGCAGATAGCTATCTACAATTTTACCAACGAAATCGGAGAATTTTTTTAAAACGGACCAATACAAAGGGTTTTAATAAGGATAGTATAGCCACCTGGACGGCAGATGATTTTCATGCAAAAATTGGGCAATTGTACCTGGCTTCGATAGACAACCAGTCGCTATTGCAAAATATAAAAATAGAATCTTTTGGTGCATTAATTACAGAGGGCAACACCCAGGTTCTCAGACCCACATTGTATGATCTGTTAGCCAACCAGGCGCTGAGCTATTTT
>JBDHYK010000209.1:0-6063 GCA_039811305.1 Niabella sp. | reverse complement strand
GCAATTGTAGCAGCCTGTTTTTGCGAACCGACAGTTTCCAACAATCCCAGAATGTTCATACGAATCGTTTAAAGGTTTTGCAATACTACGATTTTTGGTACAGGATGGTGCATTTGGTATTCAATATATTTTTTTGGAAATGATCCACTCGAGTTGGGCTAAGAATATGGAAGCAAGATTGGCAGTATCGTAAAACTTTAATATATTTGAGCGATTTCAAAACTAAAAAAATAATTTCTTCATTTAAAATTTATAGTATGATTCCGGGAAGTCTTTTTTCGTATATTTTGGTATTACTGATCCTTCTTGCAGTATTAGGAATGTTTTTTATTGTAAAACAACAAAGTTCTGTAGTAATAGAAAGGTTAGGAAAGTTTCATAGTGTAAGAGGCGCAGGGTTTCAAGTGAAAATACCGTTTATTGATTCCATCGCAGGTCGGCTGTCGTTAAAAATTCAACAGTTAGACGTAATGGTAGAAACCAAAACTAAGGACGATGTGTTTGTGAAAATTAAAGTATCCGTGCAATACGTGGTCATAAAAGAAAAAGTATTTGAAGCTTTTTATAAATTGGACAATCCCTATTCACAAATTACCTCTTATGTATTTGACGTGGTTCGCGCCGAAGTTCCTAAACTTCGTTTGGACGATGTTTTTGAAAAGAAAGACGATATAGCAATTGCCGTGAAGTCTGAATTGCAGGAAGCCATGAACGAGTATGGATATGACATTATAAAAACGCTGGTAACCGATATAGACCCGGATGAACAGGTGAAGCACGCCATGAACCGCATTAATGCTGCTGAAAGGGATAAAGTGGCTGCCCAGTACCAGGGCGATGCTCAACGGATTTTAATTGTAGAGAAGGCCAAAGCCGAAGCAGAGAGTAAGCGCTTGCAGGGACAGGGTATCGCTGACCAACGGCGTGAAATAGCAAAAGGCCTCGAAGAATCTGTAAATGTACTAAACAGGGTTGGAATTAATTCTCAGGAAGCATCCGCGTTGATCGTGGTTACACAGCATTATGATACGTTACAGGCCATTGGTACCAACAACAAATCAAATCTTATCTTACTACCCAACTCGCCCAGCGCTGCCGGTGATATGCTCAATAATATGGTTACTTCATTTACAGCAGCTAATAAAATTGGTATTGAATTGCAGAATCAAAATCAGTTGTTGAATGCAGGCGCCGCTGGTAGCACAGCATCATCAAAGGAAGAGTAGGCAGAAGCAAAAGTGTCTGCTGATGCCGGGCAGCGCGTTGATATACTACCGAAACGATTTAGCTGTAGGTTGAAACAAAATCAGTTTCTTATTATTGCACCGTATTGTTATAAGGTATTTAAGTACCAAACGAAAGCGACGATTTTTTCAAAACGGTACTAATAAAAAAAGTTCTCGAAGAGGCGTGTTGCTCTTACGGGAACTTTTTGTTTTGCTGGTTCATTTATTTTATTGCACTACAATTTTTCCTTTCATTACCAGGTGGATACTGCAATAATAGTCTGCCGTTTTTTCAGGAACCGTCTTCCAACTATCCCCCGACTGTAGTGTAGGGGACTGCCAAGCCTTATTCACTTCTGTTGCATCGTGTGCCACCAGATCGTTGTTGATGAAAAGGACGGTGTCTCCTTTGTTGATGGTAATTTCAGCTGGCGAAAATTGCATTTGATCAATCAAAACCGTATCGGTCTTTGCCTGGGCAGACTCTTTTGCGGTACTATTCTCTTGTGTGTTACACCCACAGAATACTAAGCCGCATAGTATAGAGCCTGCTATCACTGTTTTTATTTTATTAGAAAACATCGCACTACTTATTTTAAATTTTTCTGAACCATTTCGGCGTGTTCCAGGTGGGTTTTCAATGTAGGTAATACTTTTACCAGCAAAGCTTTCAACTCGGCATTTTTCGATTGCGGAATTAATACAGTTTCAACGGTACCTACAACTGCTTTATGATATGCCACTTCATTGTCAATATAGGCTTTGTTAAAAGCATTATGAGATTTGGAGTGTAAGAGGGCGGTTTCTTTTTTCGCACCATCTAATAAAGATTGGGTGGTGGCGTTCATTTTAGGAGTAACCCCTAATTTATGAGCCAAATC
The DNA here is from genome assembly GCA_039811305.1 of Niabella sp. Classification (GTDB taxonomy): domain Bacteria; phylum Bacteroidota; class Bacteroidia; order Chitinophagales; family Chitinophagaceae; genus Niabella. The sequence continues at coordinate 3,956 of JBDHYK010000209.1, read as the reverse complement.
CGTTGCTAACTTGATCACTGCATTGTGATCATCCTTCATTGTTTTTGCGAACCGAAGTATTTCTGCATTTTTCGATTTCTTTTCTGCCAGAATTGCATAATCCACGTCTATTTGATTGGCTGTAACTGCTATAGATGCAATTTCAGGATCAGTGAGTTGAGGCGCTTTTTGCGCATACAAACTTGTATCGGGGATCAAACCGAACAGTAACAAGGCAACCACAAAGGAAGCCAGACTTTTTAAAGTTTTCATTTTATGTAATATTTAAAAGTTATAAAATCATTTTTGTTTCGCCGAACTTTATTAGTTAGATCACAGCAAACGTTGTTTCGTTTCAAAAAGCCGTAACTTTATTGTCAAAGAAATGTAAATCCGCTAAACTGGAAAGAATAAATGAAAGAACTTGAAACCACATCAGTTGGGCAAACAACGTACCCCGAGGCTCGGCTTATCGAAAGAATCCAGGCAGGAGAGAAGGAATTGTTTGAAATAATTGTACATCAAAATAATCAAAAACTTTACAGGGTCATTCGAGGGTATCTAAAAGATGACGAGGACGTAAAAGATGTGATGCAAAACACCTATTTAAAGGCTTATTTAAACTTGGTACAGTTTCAGAATGAAGCTTCGTTTTCGACCTGGTTGATAAAAATTGGTATTAATGAAGCCCTGAAGCGATTGAAAAAAATAAAGAGCAAGCACAATTTCATAACTGAAAAGAACAACGAACAAAAAGCAAATGCTGCAACGATCGGCGTTTTTTATACCAATCCGGAGAAGCGGTTCATTCTGCACGAAACGGTTGATTTGGTAGAACACGCAATTGACCAATTGCCAGAGAAGTATAGAATTGTGTATATACTACGAGAAGTAGAAGGCTTAGACAATGCTGCTGTAGCGGAATGTCTTCAACTCACGGAAGAAAATATCAGGGTGCGCTTGCATCGAGCCAGAAAATTGCTTAAAGAAGAATTGTATAAACATAGTACCCAAAGACCATTTTTTCAATTTGGTGGTAGCAAATGCCATGAAGTACGCAAGCACGTGATTGGTAAAATTAAAGAAATGGATGTACTGTAAGTTTTCTGGCTGATTTCAATCTTTTTTAATTGATAGTTGAGAGGTAAATCCAGAAGATACGTATTTAAGTTTCTGGGGGTCTAATAAAAAATCATTTTTAATTTTAATCAAAATTGGAAATCGCTTTCAGGAATAGAAATAAAACAAACAAAACCATGATTAAGAAAAATAGCGTCATACTTTTTCTTGTTTCTCTAATGGTCATCCTTTGTGTTCAGGGAAACAGCCAGGCGATAACAGCAGCAAACCGAGCCGACTGGTTCAAAGATGCTAAGTTTGGCATGTTCATTCATTGGGGGCTTTATAGTATTTTAGGCGGGAGCTATAATGGCCATACGTTGCCCGATAGCAGTTACCCTCAGGGAAAAAGTTGGTATGCCGAGTGGATAAAACCCCGGCTGGAAGTGCCCGATGCGGTGTATCGGGCACTGGTAAAGCAGTTCAATCCGGTAAATTTCGATGCAGATGCCTGGATCCGAGAGGCAAAAGATGCCGGAATGAAATATTTTGTTATTACTTCCAAACATCATGATGGTTTTGCTCTTTGGGACTCTAAAGTATCTGCGTATGATATTGCAAACACACCCTTTAAAAGAGACCCGTTGAGCGAATTGGCTAAGGCCTGTAAAAAATATGGGTTGAAGTACGGGTTTTACTATTCCCACTGTCAGGATTGGGATCATCCGGGTGGGGCTACTCCATTTTGGACGCCTCAAAAAACCGATGATCAGTTTGAGAAGTACTGGAACCAAAAATGCCTGCCACAGGTGAAAGAATTGATCGAGCGCTACAACCCCGACCTGTTTTGGTTTGATACCTGGGGCGATGAGCAGGAAAAAATATTTATTTCCGATAAAAGACGCGATCAGTTGATTGGGCTTATTCGACGATTAAGCCCTAAAACCCTTATCAACGGGCGTATTTCCTGGTCAAGCCCCGGAAACGATATTGATTTTTTAGAAATGATGGACAACCAATATCCTGCTGCTCTACAGACCCGTCCCTGGCAAACTCCGGCAACTATGGTACATTCCTGGGGTTGGCATAGTAAAGATTATAATTGGAAGCCTGCCAAAGAAATGATTGGGTATTTGGTAAGCAATACATCAAAAGGAGGCAATTATTTATTAAATGTTGGCCCTATGCCCGATGGCCGGTTCCCCGCTATGGCCATCAGGCGCCTGCGTGAGATGGGTGGTTGGATGGTTGCCAATGGCGATGCCGTTTATGGGGCACATCCGATGGGTCAAAAACCAACCAAAGGCGTCGTTCTGACAACCAAAATGATGAACGGGAAGAAGAAAATATATGCAGCTATCGTTCAACCCCTCGCAACAAACGACCTGAACTTGCCGTTAGACTTTGCACCTATTTTATCTTGTAAAATATTAGATACCGGTATGCCGCTAAAATGGATCAAGGATGCAGATGGAAAGGTTGTGATAACGCTGCCACAAAAAATCGCAAAGATTGAAGACGGAGTTCAGGTGCTTGAACTCGAAATGAAATGATTTAGATCTATTCTTATTGTCTTAATTCGTTCCTATGGTTGACTCTGCGGTTTTCTTAATACCAACTTGCCTAAAGCAACCCTGGAGATTGTTTGTTTCCTTAAATCAAATTCAGCATTTTATGGGTGGCTTTAATGGCTGCCACGGTTTGGTCGCTGTCGAGCCCAGTGGTTGTAAATTCGCGACCGTCTTTTTCCCAGGTAATAATCGTTTCGCAGAGTGCATCGGATTTGCCACCCGGTGGTATGCGAACCACATAGTCTGTTAGCTTGGCCAATTGTAATTTCTTTTTAGTATAGATTTTGTTGAGGGCATTCATAAATGCATCGTACTGCCCATCGCCCTGTGCGTGTTCTTCTATTATACCATCTTCAAACTCTATGCGAATGGTTGTGGAAGGACGCATATTTTTGGAGTGAGTCAACACATAATCTACCACCTTCACTTTTTCCACAATGGCCGAACTGTCTAACACATCAGAAATGATATAAGGCAAATCATCTTGGGTTACCGTTTCTTTTTGGTCGCCTAATTCTATAATCCTTTGTGTGATTTTTTTTAAATCTTCATCTGAAAGCTGAATGCCTAATTGTTTCAGGTTGTTTTCTATATTAGCTTTTCCTGATGTTTTTCCTAAAGCATATTTTCTTTTCCGACCAAACCGCTCAGGTAAAAGATCGTTGTAATACAAACCCTTCTTTTTATCTCCATCTGCATGAATACCTGCGGTTTGGGTAAAAACATTTTCTCCCACAACGGGCTTGCTGGGCGATACCCGAAAACCCGAAAAAGCCTCAACAAGCTTACTTACTTTGTAAAGTGCCTTTTCATTAACCGATACAGATACGTCTTTCTGGTAATCGTTTAACACAGCCACAACACTTTCTAAGGGCGTATTGCCAGCTCGTTCGCCCATACCATTGATCGTTAAATGAAGCCCTTTTACACCGGCTTTTACAGCCTCTAAGGCGTTAGCTACACTCAAATCGTAATCGTTGTGTCCGTGAAAATCTATATGTAAATTTGGATATCTTTGAACAAGTTCATGAAGATACTGATAGGTTTCTGATGGAATTAAAACACCAAGTGTATCGGGTAATAGCAGGCGTTTAATGGGTTGGCTTGACAAAAAATCAAGGTATTGCAATACATATTCTTTGGAATGTCGCATGCCATTGCTCCAGTCTTCGAGATACACATTTACGTCAATTCCTTTTTTATTAGCCAGTTCAATTACTGCTTTTACGTCGGCAAAATGCTCTTCGGGTTTTTTCTTTAGTTGATGGGTGAGATGATTAAGAGAACCCTTAGTCAGAAGATTCATCACTCTTGCTCCAGTTCGTACCATCCAGTTGATAGATGTAT
>JBDHYK010000208.1:0-6079 GCA_039811305.1 Niabella sp. | reverse complement strand
GCAGGCTGCTCCTCCGTTAATCCCCGTTACATCAGTGCTCCTTCGGTAACCAATACTACTTTTTTTAGAGAAAAGGGCGACATGAAGTTTTCCATGTCGGTGGCGGCCAATCCCGGGTTTATTGAAAAATACGATTATTCAGAAAATGGGAATGACTACAGCCAAACCCGGAGGGCTGTTCGTGGCATGGATGGGCAGGCTGCTTTTGCCATTACCAATAATTTTATGATTGCTGTGGACGGCTTTTACCGTACCGAAGAAGACCGGTTTCGCAAAGACGACCTCAACAACGCCAACGACAAATCCACTATTGATTACGACCGCAGAATGTTGAATGGTGCTTTAGGCTTCTATGCTCCACTGGGCACCAGCCAAAAGGCGTATTTCAATTTTTTGGGTGGAATCGGAGTAGGGAAAGTTCGTTCCGATTACAAAGGGTATCTCAACAGTACCGTAAAAACTACGCGCTTCCACAATGCCGATTTGTTTAAAATCAACCTGAGCCCTTCCTTTAATTTCTTTTTCACAGAATATTTCAGAATGGCAGTTGCTCCCCGATTTTCGTTCCTGAAATTTAACAATATCCAAACCAATTACACCTCCGAAGAGCTGAAAACAACCCAATTTGAGGCTTTGGATGGTCATTACCTGCCACTATTTGAACCCAGCATTTCGCTGCAGGCCGGATTTCCCGGTGCCGACTGGCTAAAGTTCGACATAGGATTTCATTTTTCGTCCAATCCTGATATTGGCGCCTATAATTTGCGTTCTCGCAATTTTTTAGGTTCGTTGGGCCTCTCGATTTATCCGTTCGATTACCGACATACAAGAAGGTGATTGTGAGTACCCTCTTTGGGTAGTTGTGCAAAACGGAGTTTACCAAGTTTTTAAAACCCTGCTGATGATCGGTTTAGACTGTTTAGAGGCCGGTGCCAATAGTTGAACTATCTTTTTTTGGCACCATCTCAGTGGAATAATTTTTTAAAAAGAAATTCTCTACAGGTCGAGGGGTAAAAATGGGCGTGTTCGCCGGCGCCGGTATCGAGCGGTAATCAAACTGTAGGCCGGGGGCATTATTAATAGTGGCTGGCTCATATTCTTTTGTAACAATTGCCCGCTTTTTTTGCACCCAGTTCCAGAATAGTAACGGGTCATAAATCTCAAAGTTCACATAGTCCAGGTTTTCAACTCCCGAGCCCTGATACCAATTTTTTGTCGTTCTTAGGCGTTTCAGCTTCACTTTATGCGGGTTTGCCGAGTGGCGCCCCATTAGCGTTATCGGAATTTTACATCTTACTAACCATTGCTCTTTTTCGGGTAAGGGAATGCCGGCAACCTCCAACGCGGCGATGGTTAATGCAGAACATCCGGCGCCTTCTCCTTCATACAATGGCCAAAAAGCCCCTCCATAATAGTCGCTGGACGCAACCTGATCTGGCCCTTTTTTAGAAAAAGCATTTAGAAACGCCAGAACCCGCTGCGCCGCAGTTTCATTAATCTGGTACCGGACTACTACCAGCTCACGCTGCCTGGCATGACTGGCTATTGAGCGCCGGAAATACTCATCGGTTTCCAACAGGCTCTGAAATGGATACCCCAGCACGCCTAAGCCAATTTTTCGCTGAAAAAACTGTTTAAAAAAATCTTTTTTTTCTCTTGCTGCAATACTTTGGAAAATGGGTTTTTCAAGAAGTGAACTTTGTAAGCTGAAGGCAAGATGGCCTAAAAACCGTTTTTGCTTGTGGAAGTAATAATTGATATAGGATTTTTTTACCGACTTGTATAGAGTCGCCGGGCTATGCCAGTTGATGGGTGCCGCAGGAGCAATTGCGTACACAATGATTTCGTGAACGCCAAGGGAGTCGGTGCGGAGTTTCCCATCACTTTGCTTAAAAACGGCAAGAAGCAATAGTGGAAGAAACAGTCTGTTACGTAAAATCATCACAAATTAATAGTTCAATAACAAAAAGTTCAGTTTTTTAACCGAAGCCATCTCTATTTCCTAAACCAAGCCAAGTTCTATTCTCCGGGGATGCATCCCAATTTCACGCGATTTTGCCCAACGGATGAAGACATTTTCGGAATAGGGAAGAGGTTCCCTCGGGGCGTTTACTGTGCTATTCGGAATGTCCGACAATTTAGAAAATCTCCTCCGGAAAAATATTGGATCATTTGTTTAGATTTTGAACCCCATTGAAAAAAACACCACCCTTAGCCCTCATTGGCTGATCTGTTGTAGTGTAAACACTATCGGCCTGATTGTTACTATAAAGCGGGTTGTTTTTTAAGAAAAAATTGACTTCTTTTCGGTTGCTAAACATCGGGTTTTCTACATGGGCATTAACGCTTCGGTAATCTCTGTAAAGCCCGGGGATATTACCCTGAGTTACTTTTTTGTATCCCTGAGGTGTTTGATTGTAGGCTTGTAATATCCATTTTCTTACCCGGCTGGGATCAATGGTTTCAAAATCAGCATATTCCACGCCCGCTTCCCCGTTGCCCTGATACCAGGTTTTCGTTTTTCTTATACTTCGTATCTTGATCCGGCTGTGGTGGTTTAAGGAACCCCCAATCAATGAAACGGGTACTTTTAACGCAATTTTCCATGGCTCTCTTTCGGAGGGGGGCAATCCTGCTAATTCCAACGCAGCAACAATCAGCGCCGAACAATCTGAGCCCTCACCAAAATACAGTGGCCAGGAGTTGCCGCTATAATAGGTAGAAGGGATCAGCTCGTTATCCACTTCTTTCAATAGTATGCTTAAAAAAGTCAAGATCCGCAGGGTGGCTTCTTTGTTTAATCGGTACGTAATAAACGCGATGTTGTGTTCTTTCGAATTGCTTTTTATGCTTTTTTCAAGTGTTTGGCCATTTTCAATCTTTGCTTTGAAGGGCTTACCCAAAGAGCTTAATCCGGACTTTATGAATAAAACTTCTTTGAACATATCTGCTTTTCTGAATACGGTAAAACCTGCCCACAGGGTCTTGGGTAATAGATTGGTTTTCAGAGAAAAAAACATGTGACCCAGGGTACTTCGATGGGGTTTTATGGCAACTTTGAATACATTTTGTTTCACGGTTTTGTAAAGCGAAGAAGGGCTTCCCCAGTTGATGGACACTTTGGGAGCCACAGCGTACAAAGTCAGTTCATGCTGGTCGGTGCTGTCTTCTTGTTGCATAAATTGATTCGCGTACGCGGATGCGTTTGCGAATGAAAGAAGGAAGAAACTCACCAGCAAAACAATACGTCCTTTGTATGCAATATAATTTTTCACTATTTGACTAAAATACTGTCCAATTCGTTTCACTAAAATAGGAAGATTTTGTTATATCTGTAGGAAAAACAAAATAACCCTCATCCCAATCTAAATTTTTTCCGGTGGATTCAAAAATGGACTGCCAAACCAGGGTAGCACAATTGAACTCAGATTGACTATACTTATCTGCAAGCAAACTATATGGCTTTTTTATTTGATGATCGAGAAAACGCAGCAATAGTTGTTTTTCCTCTTTTGAAAGGTGCATTTTCAGTAAAATACGCTTTCCTCTGCCCGATACGCCAAAATTATCCGAAGCCAGGTTGACAGATACATCGTTTTGCAAACGCTTCTTCCTTCTGTTGAATTTTGCGGCTTCTGCAATTACTATTTTTCCCAGTTCGGGATCATTGCCAGAGAAATGCCCCTCCGAAATAATAATGGCTACATGGCCGGGGAAGCCACTGTGCTGCCACTTCCCGTTTTCGACCAAAAAATAACTGTTTGATCTGAACAAAATATCTCCCGTTTCCACCCACACACTATCAGCAATATTAAAAGTTGAGCGGGCAAAAAAAGCATAAACCCTATCAGTGGCAATAGCAAGGTAATAAACCCCTATTGTGCCAACGAAACAGTATAAGATTGCCCTAAATATCATTTACTTTCAACGTTTTTTGATATTTTCCAAAAACATGGGTTAAACTCTCAAAAATCAAAATACAAAACACCGGCACCCATAAAAAGGACCCGGGAAACCGGAGACTTTCAGATAAAACCCCCATGACTTGGTGCTGAGGCGTTACTATCGTATCTTCTGAACCACAGAAAAAAGGCGCCACTGCATACAGCACAAATAGCAATCCTGTATTAAAAACGACACTTAGGGGCAAAGAAACCCAAAAAGATGAACTCAGTTTTCTGCAATTTTTATGCAGCAACAGAATCAAAACAGCCGCTAATGTCCACACCAGCATGGCGCCCCAGGCGATCCCATTAACCGTATGCAATACCGATCCACTCAAATCGTGTTTATAAAACCCTGTCCAGAGAAAAGAAAACGTACCGGCGCTAAAAAGCATGATGGCTATCTGTGCCGCTTTGTGACTAAGACGCTGTTTTTCAAACACAATATATACCAGAAAACCGCCTGCCATTCCCAAAAAAATATCATGAAAAACATCCAGTGTTTTTTCGGGCTTGAACAAACCTAAAATGAAGATGAAAAAAATAGCTTCCACTATTTCGAACCCTACTACCGAGTAAAATAATACCCGCCATCTGTTTTTAAATTTTAAGAAGGTTATAATGGCAAAAAGGACCATGCCCGTCCAAAAATGAGCAATAGACCATAGATCGTAATAAAAGTAACCATACTCAAAAAGTGCATGGTGCAGCCATTCTGTTGTTTGCCGTACGCTATGGCCTATGGTTCCCATTTTGAAGATTTTAAGTTAAGAGTGAAAAAGAAAACGAAAAACAAAAGTGGGAGGGCCAGCGGAAATAAAAAACTGAAAACTGTGATAGCCAGGCCGTGTAAAAATAAAATGCCCACCAGGAATAATAACAGACCAGTGATGAAACTGTACGAAAACGCAAGAAGCCGGTTTTGTTGATGAAACGGCTGTTCGTTTTTTTGGGCAGAAAAAATAAAAATGAAAGCACCTGCAAAATACAGGAGCAAGGAAATTTCATCGCCCTGGTTGTTCAAAATAAACGTAAAACTCTTTGATTCCAAATAACTGGAGTAAACCGTAAAGACTTTAAAATCCAACCACTCCGGTTTCCTGCTCAAATAGCCAAAAAAATAGAGCCCCAAAATTCCAGCCAACAGAAGGACGATCCCAATATAGCTGCACCAGGCTGGCAAGAGTGGGAATGTTGAAATCCGTTTCATCTTTGTTGCTTAGATTACAGTGGTGGATAGAACGGATCCATCCTCCAAATGAATTTCACAATACACAAATCCAAATTTGTGGTTGAACTTGTAAACGGCTTTTTTGAACCCCGGGTAGGGCAGGGTTTGCTCGGCAGTAATTACCTTAATGTTCATAAAACCCCAGGGAAAATCATCGGTGGTTGATTTTGAAATCACTTTGCGCTCAATCGTCCGGCGGCCAGACCCTGTTGTAGTATAAGACCAGGTATCGCCCACTTTACCATCGTATCGCCCGATTACAAATTGTTTTCCGCTTTTATTGATGTAGGCAATTCCTTCTGTTGAGTTTTTGAAGGAGGCTGTTAAGTTTACATTCCCGCCTGCATCAATAACGCTGGGACTAATTAGCGATCTGTACTGGGCCGGTACCGTTAATTTCAAATTTACGTCTACTATTCCGCCCACATTTTTTATCACTTTGCCAACTGCCTGAGTTCCCAAAGAACTTCCATTGAGTTTCAGCGTACCTTTTTGTTCGGAGCCCACCTTATTTGCGTCCAGATTGGTATCTCCGCCTATTTCTTTGTAAGAATCTTTTTTGCCCAGTAGTTTGGCACAGGAACTGCCCATACTACCCATCAACAACAGAAAGCCTGCCAACAGCAGGAGGGGTAGCCTGATAACGGTTTTCGATTTCATAATTTATTTTTTTGTTTTAGTAATCATTTTACAGGGGCTTGTCTTAGACAAAGGGCTATAAACTTGTACAAACCCTATCTGGTACGCAACGAATGTGGCTCATAGACAATGGACTCCTTAGCACGTTGCCAAACCAAAAGTTGCACTGGTGCCGGTAGCGGTCTCTACTGGTAAAAGCCATTGGCCCGCAGGTATCTTTTCAGCAGATCGTTGGTAGCGATGAGGCGTTTGGCAATGGATTCTT
>JBDHYK010000207.1:0-6153 GCA_039811305.1 Niabella sp. | reverse complement strand
AATGCCAGGTAAGCACCAGAGACAATATTAAGTAGGCAAGAATGAAGATGCGTAAGATATTGCCGGTTTGAAACCAATCTCCCCAGTATCCTATAATTCCTACGCCGGCAGTAGTTTTTAGAAGTTCCCAAACCCAGGCATTCGGGTTGTTATCCATGAGTTCTGCCAGGGCGTAAACAAATAAAAAGACAAACAACCCATATACGAACATTCCCGGCGAGCCGATGGCAGCAATATTTCCGAAAAGATAAGCTACAAAGCCAAGTAATGCCAGTAACTGGATCCAAAGCCAGGGTTTCATGCCTTGTAAAACAAAAGGGTCGTACTTTTTAAAACTATAAATGTCTCCAATTTTTTTAATCGGATAGCGCTGCGCCACATCAGCAGGGCGCCATCCGGTGGGCATCAGCCAGATTCTAAACTTGTCTTTCCAGTGCTTTGTGTGCCAGGCATCTTTAATCAATAGCCAGACATGGAGGAAGTTTATTTTTATCGGATTCCAGGTTTGAACCGGCCGTGTAACGCCATAAACCGGGGGTTTGTCAGCAAGTTCTTCCTGAAAAGTACCCAGCCATTTGTCCCAAAAAATAAATATTTGAGAAAAATTTTTGTCAATATATTCCGGATTAATCGCATGGTGTACCCGGTGGTGCGAGGGGGTTACAATAATTTTTTCTAACCAACCCATTTTTTGGATGTGGACGGTATGATACCAAAACTGCGCAAACAGGTGAAGAGGTGCTACCACCGCTATCACCTGCTCTGGAACGCCCAAAAGAGCAGCGGGTAATAAAAAAATAGCAAAAATTTTGACAATAGAAGAGATGCTTTGCCGCAATGCACAAGCCAAATTGAACTCTTCGCTACTGTGATGGATCATGTGCCCATTCCAGAAAAAATTAAATCTGTGCTGGATGCGGTGTACACAATAACCCGAAAAATCAAGCGTTAGAAATGCAATGAGATAGGTAAGCCAATTGGCTTCAATTTGATACAAAGACCAATGTGTTACCATCCATCCGTAGCTAAGTATAGCAATGCTTAGGCCTAATACATCCTTCGTAACATTGGTAACGCCACTGAGTAAACTGCTCACCATATCGTTCGTTCGCACATTGTCATCGCCTTTTTTCCATGCGTACCATTTTTCTAAAAGTACCAACAGCAAAAATACTGGCATGGCAATTAATAATATTTTACCGTAGGTGGCCATATTTAAAGGAGTTCAAATTTATTATTATTTTCCTTTAAACAGAGAAGATTTTTTGCAGGAGCCTATTTTTTAAAAGCATGCAGCAAAAAGGAAACAGCACAGGGAAATACCGGGCTGCAGATTCAAGACGATCGGCTTTGGCCGCTACCCCGGTTGGGTGCCAGAAAGGTTTTTTATTTTTTTGGAAAAACGCGAAGCATGGTTTCCACGGACATCATGCCCTCAAAACCCCCGATTAATTCCTTTTTCTTGTTGTAAAATGCATGAAAAGGAAGGTTTTTTAAGCCGAAAAAGGTAGGTAGGATGAATGCATAGTCGCGGCCCACGGTGATAGAAGGGTAGTTGTTGAGCTGGTAGGTAGCAATAAAATCTCTCATCTTATCTAAGGGCAGGGGTGTGGCCATCACGATCTGTACGTGTTTAAATTTATCAATATTGGCTAAAAGCTCCTCGGTCTCTTGTTGGCAATGGTCACACTCTGGACTAAAAACTACAAGCATCAAGGGTTTGGTTTTGTCTAATTTGGCTTTTAGCTCCCAGCCGGTACTGTCTTGTAAAATAAGTTTTACCGAGGGAACCGTCTTGTATTGTTGGTAGGGTGGAATTTCAGCCTGAGCAAAAATTGCCGTGCCAATAGCACAAAAAACGAAAAGCGCTATAAGCTTCTTCATAAAAACAGAATTCATAGCCTTAAAGATATAAAAAAACAGTGAAAGGTTGCCTATGCACTGGGAAAAAAAATTTGGAAAGAATACGAAAAAGTCGTAGTATTGCGTAGTAATCGTAAATTTAAAGTTATGCTTAAGTTAACAGCGCAAGAAGAACAGGTAATGATTGCCGTTTGGAAAGTTGGCGAAGGCCACATCAAGTCCTTTATGGCGCAAATGAACAAACCGGGTCCTTACACTTCGGTGGCTTCAACCATTAAAAACCTGGAAAAGAAAGGGTACGTACAGGGTGTTTTGTTCGGAAATGTGTATGTGTATAAGCCTTTAATCAGCCGTGAAGAGTATAAGAAAAAGTTCATGAGCAGCGTGGTTCGTGAGTATTTCAGCGATTCTTATAAGGATTTGGTTAATTTTTTTGTGAAAGACAAAAAACTTTCGGCTCAGGAATTAAAAGAGATTCTAAAACTCATTGAAGCCGGTACTAAAAAATAGAAGAAGACTTATTGAATGATTAAAAACCCGGGAAGCGATGCACCAAATAGTTGATTACTTAATAAAAGTTTCAATTTGTCTGTCTGTGGTAGTTTTATTTTACCACTTGTTTTTACGACGGCTTACCTTTTATAATTGGAACCGCTGGTATTTTCTTGGTTACACCCTGCTTAGTTTTTTAATACCCTTAATCAACATTATGCCACAGTTGCAAAAGCAACAATGGGATCAAAACCTGGCATTGCTGTGGGTTCCTGCACTGGCCACCCATGTGCCTGCCACACAGCCAGCGCCGGAGAATCATTTCAATTATTGGCATGTTGCAATCGGGCTGCTTTTGGTGGGTTCTTTAGTCTTTTTTATTCGGTTTTTAATTAAGTACCATTCTTTTATCGTTTTAAAAAGAAACGCAAGTTTGATACAGACCCAATTCACCAATATTTATCAATCTGATGCCGCGATTACTCCTTTTTCGTTTGGCAAAGCTATTTTTATCAATAGTCATTTGCATACCGAAGAGGAACTTAAAAAAATCATTCGCCACGAATTTGTTCATGTACAACAAAAACATACAGTAGATATAATTTGGTGCGAATGGCTGGTAATTTTTAACTGGTATAACCCTTTTGTATGGTTGTTGCAGCATGCACTAAAACAAAATCTCGAGTTTATTGCCGATCAGCAGGCACTTCGAAGCGGTATAGACAAGCAACAATACCAGTATTTACTGCTCAGGGTGTTGGGGAGTCAACAATTTTCCTTTACGAGCCCTTTCAATTTCTCATCATTAAAAAAACGAATTATTATGATGAATTCTTTAAAATCTGCACGAGTGAAACTTTTAAAGTTTTTGTTTTTATTGCCAGTTGTAGCCGTATTATTATTGGCTTTCCGAAAAGAATCGGAGCCAAAACCAGCGCATTATCTATCCACGGTTATTGTTGCTGATACCAGTTTGCCAAAGTTTGTGATCATCACTTCTACCGGCGATTTTGATAAAGACAGTTCGCAGCGCTACCGCAATTGGTCGGTAGTGGAAAAAGTGGAACTAGGAGTTTGGGACCAAAACAAACAGTTTTATCAAAAAAAATACGGCGATAGGGCAGGCTCGGTAGTAGCCTTGCCATCAAAGTCAAAAAATACGGTGGAGATGAAACCGGACCACGTTTATGTACTGCGGGCCGAACCCCAGGATCCAGACAGGGCGCCGTTGGTCCTGGTGGATGGAAGGCAGGTAGCTTCTTTGAATACCGTAAACCCGCAAAGTATTGAAAGCGTATCCATTTTAAAAGAGAACGTAGCAACAGACGCCTATGGCGATAAAGGAAAGAATGGGGTAATATTGATTGTTACAAAAGGAGCTGCACGTGGATTGAAAAGCGATCCATCGGGAAAGATGGTTTTGAAAGGCGACAGCATCGTGTTTTACAACCAAAACAACGAAAACGTAGTGAGAGTGCGGGGCCGTGCTCAGGGACAAATAATAAATAGGCAACCTGCCGATACGATAGTCATCGAAGCCAGCGAAATTACCGCCTTTGGCAAACGATTGATGGGTTCTATTGACAACCTGACCGTTGTCTCTGACAAGCCCCGGGCAATTGACGCATCGGAGCGGGCGACAAAAAATAACCCGATGCATGAAATAGTGGTGGTAGGCTATCCCAAGCCCCGGCAAACTTTAAGTCTGAATATAAGGCCGGGGGGTGAGCTTTCTCCAAAAGATGTTTTGTATATTATAGACGGGAAAAAGATTTCCCACGCCGACATGCAGGAACTGAAGCCAGATCAGATAGAATCCATAACAGTTTTAAAAGGAGTGAATGCAGCCGTAAAATATGGTGAAATAGAAGAAAAGGGGGTAATAGAGATTACAACAAAAAAGGCGAAAGAGTGAATGGTACCCAATAGTTTTGGCAAGGTTTAACCAAGTTAGAACGAAGGTATTCTCCTTTCCACATCCAATCGGTACGAAATTTATTTTTCATTAAATGCTGGCGTTAACGCCTCATTTTGGGACTTAGGTTTTTGGGGCGCGCACCAATTTGTCAAAAAAGATTAGATGCTGAAACTGCCAGAACGGGCATCCTACATCCCAAAACTGCTTTTAAGGAACCCGAAAAAGCTGCAACCACAAAAGAAAACGCTTAATTTCCTGATGCGAAGCATCGCAGTAATATATTGTGTCTCAATAAGTTAAATACTTCTCACCTGAAAGGTTATGATCAGCCAAAAAATAAAATTAATCAAATGATTAAAATATTTGTTTAAATCAAAAATTTAAACTTACTTTGTGCCATGAAGGCAAAAAAAATTAAAACAGAGCGAGACCTCTCCACCGAACAGAAGATACGGGAAGCCGCCGCAAAAGTGTTTCAGCAAAAGGGCTATGCGGCTACCCGAACTCGGGATATTGCTGAAGAAGCGGGCTTGAATCTCGCACTTATTAACTATTATTTCCGCAGCAAAAAGAACTTGTTTGAATTGATTATGGAGGAAAAACTGATCACATTTTTTAAAAATTTTTTACCGCTTTTGTTTGCAGATGAAGGATCGTCTGAAGAGAAAATTAAGCTCATTTCTCAAACTTATATCAATCTGTTGCTCGAAAATCCCGATCTGCCCATATTTGTTTTTAATGCCATTCATTCCAACCCCGAGCATTTTTCTAAGATTGTTCAGGGGGTGGAACAAATTCAGTTTTCGCCTTTGGAGGCACAATTAAGAGAACAAAATCCTAAGTTGAAATTTGAACATTTTTTCTTAAATCTGATGGCATTATGCGTTTTTCCCTTTGTAATGCGGCCTGCTATTTCGCTAATGTCTGTTTCCATTGCTCAAAATTTTGAGAGTTTGATGCAGGAGAGGATCGCTCTTATCCCTAAATGGGTGGACGCCATGATTCACGTTAAATAATTCAAACTATGATTATTCGTATTTTTAAAAGGGGGCTGTTGCTGGTAGTACTGATGGGGCTGCAAGCGCTTCAAGTTTTTGCGCAACCAGTTACCTTAGTGGATTGTAGGCAATGGGTTCGAAAAAATTATCCATTAATTAAAAAGTTGGATTATATCAGGCTGAATACGAAGTACCTGAATATCAACGCTAATAAAGCCTATTTCCCCCAGTTTAACGTGAACGGCCAGGCTACTTATCAGTCCGATGTTACTACCATCCCTCAAATAGCTCCCAATATTACACTTCCCACTATGGATAAAGACCAGTATCGTATTCAGGGAGAACTGGTGCAAACAATTTTTGATGGGGGGTATCGCACCACTCAGATAAACATGATTCGGTCGGCCGAGCAAATGCAAACTCAACAGGTAGAAGTGTCGTTACACGCAGTACAGCAGCAGGTTACGGATCTGTATTTTGCGGTTCTTATGTTTGACGGGCAACTGAAGCAGCATGCGATTCTGAAATCGAACCTCAAAAATACATTAGAAAAAGCTCAGGCAGGCTTGAAAGAAGGTACTATTTCCCGAAATAGTGTAAATGAACTGAAAGCAGAACTTGTAAATGCCGATATCACTGAAACAGAATTAAGAAGCAACCGGCAAGCCCTGATAGAGATTCTGGAACAATTGACCGGCAGAGAGTTTCTTGCCACTACAGTTTTTACCGAACCTCCTGTACCTTCTCTATTAATATCAGGTATTAAAAGATCTGAATTGAAATTACTCGATCTCCAAAAAGCACATATAGCCATTCAGAAAAAGCAGGCAGCAGCAGATCTGTTACCTACACTCAGCGCATTTGCGATGGGAGGCTACGGCA
>JBDHYK010000206.1:0-6193 GCA_039811305.1 Niabella sp. | reverse complement strand
GCCTCAAACAGCTTGTCTGCTGCTTATTTTGCAAAGAAAGTACTAAAAGCTATATTCGCTGAACAAAATTTAGATACAAATGAGTAAAACAATTGTTCAAACCGATAAGGCTCCGGCACCTATCGGGCCCTATAATCAGGCTGTATTAATTAAAGATACCCTCTATATTTCGGGTCAGATCCCCATTGACCCTGAAACAGGAGCATTAAAAAACGAAACGCTTCAGGAAGAAACGCACCAGTGTATGAAAAACCTGGAGGCCATTTTGGAAGCAGCCGGTTTGTCGTTT
Source organism: Niabella sp. (assembly GCA_039811305.1). GTDB lineage: Bacteria > Bacteroidota > Bacteroidia > Chitinophagales > Chitinophagaceae > Niabella. The sequence goes on along the minus strand of JBDHYK010000206.1, from coordinate 5,904 downwards.
GCAAATGTGGTAAAAACATCCATTTTTATTACCGATATGAAGCGATTCGCAGAGATTAATGAAGTGTATGGCCAGTATTTTAGCAGCGATTTTCCGGCAAGAGAAACCGTACAGGTAGCGGCTTTGCCCAAATTTGTGAACGTAGAAATTAGTATGATTGCGGTAAAATAGTTAGTTTTTTAGTTTTCCTGCTTAAAACTGTCGTATTTTTGCAGGCGAATTTTCAGATATGGCTCGTAAACAGGAAGTATTACAAGATGTTGTAATCAAATTTGCAGGAGATAGCGGTGATGGCATGCAACTCACCGGCACCCAGTTTTCTAATAACACCGCAATGATCGGTGCGGATTTATCAACTTTTCCCGATTTTCCGGCAGAAATCAGAGCCCCAATTGGCACCATCCCGGGGGTAAGCGGTTTTCAGTTACGTTTTTCCTCTAACAATATTTTTACTCCGGGTGATGAGTACGATGTGCTGGTAGCAATGAACGCAGCAGCATTGAAAGCCAATTTGAAGGGTTTGAAAAAAGGGGGCAAGATCATCGCTAATACAGACGGATTTGATTCGAAAAACCTACGATTAGCCAATTATACCGAGGGAGACAACCCCTTGGAAAACGACAGCCTTGAAAATTACGAGCTGATAAAAATAGACGTAACCAAGCTCACACGCGAAGCTTTGAAGGATATTACGATGAGTGTGAAGGAAAAAGATCGCGCAAAAAATATGTTTGTGCTTGGTTTTTTATACTGGATGTACAGCCGCGATATGGCAACAACCATTGAGTTTCTTAAGGATAAATTCGGGAAGAAAGCCGAAATTTTAGAAAGTAACTTAAAGGCTTTACAAGCGGGATACAATTTTGGCGATACCACACAAGCTTTTTCCACAACCTATGTTGTTGAGAAAGCCAAGATGCCTACCGGCTCGTACCGATCCATCATGGGAAACAACGCCGTAGCATTGGGACTGATTGCCGCCTCAGTTAAAAGCAGCCTGCCTTTGTTTTTGGGCTCTTACCCTATTACGCCCGCCTCTGATATTTTACACGAACTGAGCCGCCATAAAAACTTTGGGATTCGCACGTTTCAGGCCGAAGACGAAATTGCCGGTATTTGCACCGCCATTGGCGCATCCTATGGTGGCGCTTTAGGAGTTACCACCACATCAGGCCCCGGTATGGCCTTGAAAACTGAAGCCATCGGCCTGGCAGTTATGTTGGAAATACCCTTGGTGATTGTAAACGTACAACGCGGAGGACCTTCTACCGGATTACCTACTAAAACGGAGCAATCTGACCTTTTGCAGGCGTATTATGGAAGAAATGGCGAATGTCCGATGCCCGTACTGGCCGCCAACTCTCCTTCCGACTGTTTTGACGCTGCTTACGAAGCAGCAAGAATTAGTATTGAGCACATGACGCCGGTTATTTTACTCACAGACGGCTATATTGCCAACGGAGCCGAGCCCTGGAAATATCCAAATCAAGAGGCTCTTCCAGCAATTAACGCAAAATTTAAGACGGAATTAGCCGAGGACGAACCGAAATATCTTCCCTATTTAAGAGATGAAAAACTGGTAAGACCCTGGGCCGTACCCGGCACCCTGGGTTTGGAACACCGGATCGGTGGGCTTGAAAAGCAAAACCTGACAGGCAATATCAGCTATGACGCTGAAAACCATCAGTTAATGGTACAACTGCGTGAAGAAAAAGTAGAAAAAATTGCCGACTATATTCCCGAACAAACTATTGACAGCGGCGCGCCAAGTGGTAAAGTGCTGGTAATTGGCTGGGGTTCTACCTATGGTTCCATTAAATCTGCCGTGATGCAACTGCAGGCACAAGGAAAATCGGTAAGCCATGTACATTTAAGGTACGTGAGACCCTTCCCAAAAAACCTGGGTGAGATTATTAAAAACTTCGAAACCGTTGTGATTCCTGAAATTAACAACGGCCAACTCATAAAAATTATACGTGACCGGTTTTTAATAGACGCCAAAGGCTACAACAAAATCATGGGAACCCCCATCACTGTATCAGAACTGGTTATAGAATTGAACAAATACTTTTAAACGATCAGATAAAGGAGAAATCCCACTTCTTTCTATACTTCTTTTCACAACCTAAAAACCAGCCACTTTTCTCCTGGTTAACAAAAAGGCTTGAGAAGTACCGGCAAGGATTCGCCTGCTATAAAAAGCAATTCTAACTTTCCATTTCTCTGTATTTAACGGGGCAAGGAACATCTACCACCCGATCTGGTTCAACAAGCCCCTACATCAAAACTGCAGGATCCAATGGCCTCAAATACAAACAATCTGCCCGGGAGCGATATTTTTATTAGTTGTATATTAAAACTCCCTTTTAGTAATCCACCTTATATTTGCCCCTGCCTCCAATGGCAGCCTTTATACTATGTGTGCCCGAAGAAAAAAGCACTCCCGTACCCAACATCTTTCAACCATACTCATTCTTGGGTTTCTGGCGGCCCTTGTGTTTTTTGTCTTAAAAAGAAACCAACAACAAAAAATACATTTCACCCGTTACAAAGCCTTTGGCATCGCCATACCGGACGGGTTCAAAATTCACGGCATTGATGTTTCACGCTATCAACAGGTTATAGGGTGGGAAGAGGTAAAAAAGATGAACGTTTCAAACATCAAAATCAACTTTGTATTCATTAAAGCCACTGAAGGAGAGAGCCTCACCGACCCTTATTTTAAACGAAACTGGCAGCAGGCACAAAAACATAAGCTGGTACGCGGCGCCTATCATTTTTTTCTCCCCGACAGGAGCGCTGCCGGTCAGGTACGGCAATACCTGAATCAGGTAAAACTGCAACCTGGCGATTTGCCTCCGGTACTTGATATTGAGCACACCCGGGGGATCGCACCCAAACTTTTAAAAGCGAATGTGCTATTCTGGTTACGTACCATTGAAAAACATTATCTGGTGAAACCGATCATTTATACCAATGCGGCGTTTTATGAAAAATACCTGGGCAAAGAATTTGATGATTACCCGCTGTGGGTAGCCCACTATTACGAACCGCATCAACCCCGCATCCAGCGTGATTGGTTCTTTTGGCAACATAACGATAGGGGAAATGTAAACGGAATTGATCACAAAGTGGACTTTAACGTGTTCAATGGAGACTCCTTAGAGTTTCACGACCTATTGATAAAATAAAACCACAACATTTTACAATAAGGATTCTTTAAACGGTTTTGCAGGTTTCCGGAATGGAACTCGGCGATAGAGCCATTTATCCACTCGGGGCACCTTTCAGCAGCACCGGATTTTTTGGTCTGGGTTACTCCTCCATTTGAGAAGCTTAGGCAAAAGCTTTACTTCACTGAATAGTTTTTAAGGTCAAACCCGTTTGCTGTAACATATTTTCCCTTATCCGAAATCATCAGGCATTTATATTGAGGAAATTTTTTCAGAAGTTTTTTTCCTTTTGATTTGCCCATTACCATTATAGAAGTGCTTAAAGCGTTGCAAATTTCGGCACTGGGCCCTGTTACCGAAACGCTGGTGAGACCAGTGGCAGGATATCCAGTGGCAGGATTGATAATATGAGCATACCGTTTTCCATTTATCATGGCGTATTTTTCGTAGCTGCCCGATGTGGTAATTGCACCTTCAATAGGTACGATTGCCACAAGCCGGTTGTCTTTGAAGGGGTTGTTGATGCCAATCTTCCAGGGAACACCCTTTTCGTTTTTGCCCCAGGTTTGAATATCGCCGGTCGCATTTACCAATCCGGCAATGATTCCCTTCTCCAACATTATCTGTCGGCATTTATCGCCGGCATACCCTTCGCCTAAGGCTCCAAAACCAATTTTCATTCCTTTTAGCTTCAGGAAAATGGTGGAACTGTCCCTGTTGATAATGATGTTTTTATAACCCACCTTTTCTCTGGCTTTGGCAACAGCCTCAGGCGTTGGCATCTGAGTCATGCTGCCATCAAACTTCCATATTTTTTCCATGGCTGCAAAGCTGATATCAAAGGCGCCATGGGTCAGCTCCGACATTTTGATAGCTCGTTCAGTAAGTTCCAATACCTCCCGATCTACTTTTACCGGGCGAATGCCTGCGTTGGCATTGACCTGCGATACCTGTGTTTGAGGCTTCCAGTCGGAGATCAGGTATTCGATTCTTGAAATTTCTGCAATTACTGTGTCAATATATCGTTCAGCGGTTAGTGAATCTTTTGCAACGAGAATAATGTCAAAACGTCCCCCCATCAGGTAAGCACCACGCGAGCGGCTTACTTGTGCGTTTGTCACAAAAGACAGGCCTAACAAGGCGCTTAGAAGGAGAAAAAGGTTACGTAGCATTTTTTGTTAATAACAGTCTGAAAGTATCTGTCCTTTTTCGGCAAAAATAGCTGATGTGTGCCGAGAATGGCTCAGACAGATTTCGTCCAAGACTTTCAATACATCGTTTTGCATGGAAAGCGATCCACAAATCATGATGATGCCCTTGTTTTGGAGCGTATTCCAGACGAGCGCACTATTCTTCAAAAGGCGATGGCTTACATATTCTTTTTCCGCTTCGCGGGATAGGGAAAGGTGGAGCGAATGAAGCTTGCCTTTGTCTTGTTGGTGCTGAAGAAAGGAACGGTAAAGTTCGAAAGAGGATTGCCTGCGGAAACCACAAAAGAGCTGAATCGGCACCTGCTTCTTATTTTCACTTATCATACCCAGAAACGGAGCGATACCGGTACCATTGGAAATCATAATAATTTCTCTGGCTTGTTTGGGAAATCGGAAATGCTTGTTTTTTAGTAGTTTGGCTTTTATAGGGTCGCCAGCCTTTAAGGAATAGAGGAACCCGGATCCAATTCCGTGGTCATACAACTTTACGCTTAGTTGAATCTTCCCGTCAACCTTGCCGATGGAATACAGTCTTTCCCGGTGGTCGTTTTTGGGATATATGGCCAGTAGGTCGCCGGAAACCGCATGTTTTATTTGTTTGGCTTTTAGGGTGATGGTAAAAGCATTTTCCTCATCCGTTTCTGTCTTTTGGGTTACATAAAGCTTTTTTAAGTCTTCATGGTTGGGCTGAAGCAGTTCGCGCGGCATCATTATTTGACGCCCCGTTTGCTTTGTCCAGGCAGTAAGCCAGTCGCTGAAGTCCTGGGGCGATTTATCATTTACCGTAAATACCGGCAATAATTCTGCTGCCCAGGTTTGTTGTCCAAAAAGAGCGTCTATATCATAAGCAAATTTGCAGTACTGCGAATAGGCTCTGGAACCGAATCCAACGATAGAATATTGAATAGTTTGTGGCTGCGGATATTGTTTCAGCCGGTCGGCAATCCTTTTGGCATTGGAAGGCGCATCGCCCTGGCCATAGGTGCTGGTCAGAACAATCAGGCGTTCCGCTTTCGGAAAGGTTTTATAGTTGCAGACGTCTGTTATAAACACTTTCTCCTTATGTTTTAATAACTGATTATAAATGGCATCGGCAAATCGGAAGGTGCCTCCATTTTCCGACCCTACTAAAATAATGATGGTGGCTTCACTGGCCTTGAATTTGTTTTTGGTTCGTCTGTGTCTTCTTTTTAGGGTGATGGCAAAGCCTGAATATATAAAGAAAAGAATATAGAACGATGTGATGGCAAGAATAATGCACCAGATCATTCCCCCAGACCGTCCGGTATGCCAGCGCAGGCTAAAGTCGGCTAATTGGTAGGTTTTTGTGTAATTCACTTCGGCCAGTACCTGGCCTGTAAACTGGTTCACACAAATTTCTTTATCCTTAAGCTGAATAGTAAAGTAGTCTTCCGGAAAATCAGAAAAGGGATATTGCAGTTTTTTGAGCTGCGAAAGTTTTGTTTGCTGAAAAACCGCGAAGGCTGATTTCCTGATTTCCGGATCTTCCTTTATGTTAT
>JBDHYK010000205.1:0-6236 GCA_039811305.1 Niabella sp. | reverse complement strand
TATGGCTTTGCTTGCAAAAGTGCCACCGCCGTCATTATACGACACTGTTTTGAAAAGTTTGGAAAAGAATATCTTAACCGATCATAAAGGCCATATTGGAGTGGGGATTACAGGAGGCGCAGTTCTATTCAAATTGCTTCGCGATCTGGGTCGTGATGATCTGATTTTCTCGATGACCTCAAAAACGGATTATCCGGGATGGGGGTTCATGCGTGCCAACGAGGCTACTTCGTTATGGGAAATGTGGGAAAAAGATCTACCGGGGCACTCGCTATTGCACAGCTCCTATTTGTACGCAACACCCTGGTATTTGGATGGGTTAGCTGGCATCAAAAAGGATCCTGAACATCCGGGTTTTCAACATTTTATCATCACCATCCCCAATTTGCCCGAGAACGAAATAAATAGCGCAACCGCCCGGTTTGACAGCCCTGCCGGCCTAATTAAAACAGAATGGAAGCGAAACAAAGGAAAACTATTCATTGCTGCAACCGTACCTCCCAACACTTCCGCCCTTATTCATATTCCCTCCCAACAACCGGCTTTGGTTAAGGAAACCTCGGGCAGGGGCAAACCAATTAGTTTAAAGAAGAATCTAATAATTTACGAGTTGAAGCCGGGATCTTATCAATTTACGGAATAGCGTCGGGTTACCAAATATATTCATTTTTTGTGTGGTGCAGACGGATGATTATTTTGCTAATACAAAACTTTCCATGAACTTGGTATTAAAATCACCACTTCTAAACTTTTCATCCTGCATTAACTGTAGGTGAAAAGGAATGGTAGTTTTTACTCCTTCAATCACGTATTCGCTTAGGGCGCGAGTCATCGTACTAATGGCTTCCTCCCGCGTGCGGGCAATAGCAATTAACTTTCCAATCATCGAGTCGTAGTAAGGCGAAATGGTATAGCCTGTGTAAACATGGCTATCCACCCTTACACCGTGCCCTCCCGGAATATGCAGGGTGGTAATTTTTCCCGGCGAAGGACGAAAATCATTGTAGGGGTCTTCGGCGTTAATTCGACATTCAATGGCATGCATTTTGGGGAAATAGTCCAATCCGGATACTTTTTCGCCCATTGCTATTTTTATCTGTTCCTTAATCAGGTCAAAATTAATCACTTCTTCTGTTACACAATGTTCTACCTGAATTCGGGTATTCATCTCCATGAAATAGAAATTGCGGTGTTTATCCACCAAAAATTCCACGGTGCCTACGCTTTCGTAATTAATAGCTGCTGCAGCTTTTTTTGCAGCTTCCCCCATTGCCTGGCGTAGTTCTTCGGTCATAAAGGGAGAAGGTGATTCTTCTACTAATTTTTGGTGCCTTCGCTGAATCGAACAATCTCTTTCGCTAAGATGGCTTACATTTCCGTATTGGTCGCCTGCAATTTGAATTTCGATGTGGCGGGGTTCTTCTACAAATTTTTCGATGTAAATACCATCGTTTTTAAATGCGGCTCCTGCTTCCATTTTCGCCGTATTGAAAGCATTTTCCATTTCAGATTCCTCCCATACAATCCGCATTCCTTTACCACCCCCTCCGGCTGTTGCTTTCAGTATAACAGGGTAGCCGATTTCACGGGCGGCAGTTTTGGCGTGTTCTACATTGTCTAACAACCCTTTATAACCGGGCACTACAGGTACGCCTGCCCGAATCATGGTTTCTTTTGCCGTTATTTTATCACCCATGCCATTGATCATTTCTGCTGTAGGCCCAATAAATTTGATATTGCTTTCCCGGCAGATATCGGCAAACTTTGCATTTTCGGCTAAAAAACCATAGCCGGGGTGCACCGCATCGGCATTGGTAATTTCCAGGGCCGACATAATATTGGGTATATTCAGATAAGAATCGGCACTTGCCGGCCGACCAATACAAACTGCCTCATCGGCAAATTTTACGTGCAGGCTTTCGCTATCGGCAGTTGAATAAACGGCTACCGTTTTTATACCCATTTCCCTACAGGTACGAATGATGCGTAAAGCAATTTCGCCCCGATTTGCAATTAGTATTTTTTTAATCACTGTAAAATATCAGTTTGAGTATTAATAATGCAAGCCGGCAATACCACAACAGCATCCGAAATAGCAGGAAACGCTATCGAATGATTTGCCGTTTTTTCTGCTTTTTAGGGTTCTACTATGAACAAGGGCTGATCAAACTCTACCGGAGAGGCATCTTCCACCAGCACTTTTACTATTTTACCACTGATTTCGGCTTCAATTTCATTGAAGAGCTTCATGGCTTCAATAACACAAATGGTTTTACCCGGGGCAATCGAATCTCCCTCATCTACAAAATTGGGTTTGTCGGGAGAGGGTTTGCGATAGAAGGTTCCAATCATCGGGCTTTTTATTGTTACGGTGGTAGACGCTTCTTCGCTTGGGCTTGTCTTTTCTGCCAGCGGAACATCGGCCTGTTGTACGGGATACCCAACGGGTGGTAGCGGGGCAATCGGGGCGCCTACTGGTGCCATCAGCGTGGCAGGAGCCGCAATTACCTTATCTTTTTTCTGACGAACCGTGATTTTAAAATCTTTTTGTTCAATAGAAACTTCACCAATGTTGGATTTGTTGATCATTTTGATCAGTTCCTGTATTTGTTTAAAGTCCATACTCTTCAATTTAACAGGTTTTGGATTCAATTAATTTATTTCGAGAGCAATATAAAAGGAATAGCTAAGGTAAGTAATAAATCAGGTAATAAAAGAACAAGTTTGAACGATTTATTTAAAAAAATTCGTTAATTAAAGTAAAAAGACCTGGTTTTTTTTGATTTGGAGTCTTTTTCTACCTGTTTTTGCCTTATTCTTTCACGCGTTCTACGTACTCGCCCGTCTTTGTATTTACCCGGATCAGTTCTCCTTCGTTTACGAAAAGAGGTACGTTTACCGTGGCGCCAGTTTCTACCGTTGCCGGCTTTAAAGTACGGGTGGCTGTATCGCCCCTTAAACCGGGTTCGGTATAGGTAATCAGCATTACTATTTTATCGGGCAGTTCAACGCTTACCGGCAGTTCTGTTTCGGTGTTTATGGCAATGCCTACCTCCTGGCCTTCTTTTAAAAACTGGGGCGCATCAATCATGGCCTCGGCTACAGTCAACTGCTCAAAGGTATTGTTGTCCATAAAAGTATAACCGGTTTCGTCTTTGTACAGATATTGAAAATCTCTCTTTTCCACCCGTACCGGATGAATAAGATCCCCGGAATTCCAGGTTTTTTCAATACTGCGGTTATTATCTACCCCTTTTAATTTGGCCCAGACCTTTGCGGCAGCACGGGCAGTTTTGTTTTCTCCAAACTCTACAACGGAATAAAGATTTCCATCTAATTTCAAAATCATTCCCCTGCTGATATCTGATGTATTTGCCATTATTAAATTTTTTAGGCTGCAAATATACTGTAAGGCAGGTTTGTTGCAAAATTCCACCTGCAATTACATTAAAAAAATGCCCCGCTGCTCCTATTCAATCGCTAAGTCGGGAAAATAGCAAGATGGTTTTTTGAACCCTTTTAGACAAAAAAAACTGGCGAAAACGCTTCGGTTCCTGCCAGTTGTTGCGTTTTTTTTACCCTATTTATTTTTTTGCTGCTACTGACAGAGTTACGTTTACTTCATCGCCCATAGTCATACTGCTTCCGCCAACCCCAAAGTCCTTGCGGTTAATAGTAAAGTTGCCGGTAAACGCATATCCGGCAGTAGAAGGAACCGCCGAAAACGTAATTCCAATATTTTTCGATACATTTTTAATAGTAAGTTGAGCTGTAGTAGCATAATTTGTGCCTCCTTTGGAGACAATTTTTAAACTCTTTAACCGAATTACCGGAAATTTTTCTTCATGAAAAAAGTCACCAGTGCGCAGGTGCTTGTCTCTTTTATCAATTCCGGTATTAATGGTGTTCACATCCACTGTTACGTCAAAGGAGCTGCCGCCCAGGTTTTTCGGGTCAAAGGTCATATTGCCTTTCAGCCCTTTAAGGGTTCCCTCTACGTTCATTCCCATGTTTTTAATCACAAAACTGATTTTGCTTTCCGCATCGGAAGGAATAAGTGCCTGTGCGGGTGCCGAAAATTTTGCTAAAAATAAGACCACTACAAGGAAAATTGCTTTTTTCATTCGTAATTACTATTTTAAATATTTTTATTTCGTTATTTGTTCTATTGATAAACCCGAGCGCAAAGATATAAATACCTCTACTTACTTTAGAGGCGCTGTTCGTTAAAATGGTTACAAAATGGTTTCGAATTAATAATCCGTTACCGTATCTGTAGGAGTTGTTTTATTGTTCTCTAATATGGATTGTTTTCATTCTCAACTGGTTGCATATGAACTGGAACAGAAATAGCAAAGAAGCTCTTTGAAGTAACGCAACAGGAGTTAGTACTGCCCGGTTGACAGCATTACAAGGGTACAAGCCTCTAAAGCCTCAATTCCCGCTTCTACAGCTTTTTGTGCAAGGTCTTCATTTTCTGCTCCCGGATTAAAAATAATACGTTTGGGTTTTAAAGAAATGATGTACTCTTCAAATTCCTGCTGGTTTGTTTGGCTAAGGTATAGGGTCACTGTGTGAATATCGGCCCATGCGGTCTTTTCCTTTCCGATGAGAACCTCGCCTACTTTCCCTGTTCTGCGACCAATGGCCACCACAGAAATTCCTTTATTTGTTAATGCCCTGATTGCCGCATTACTATACCTTGAGGGGTTTTCAGACGCCCCGATTACCAGGGTTTTTTTATTAGTTGGTTTCATTGGCTTGAATTAGAATTATTTACAAAAATGGATCCAAAAGAAGCTCAGGTAGCGGTTTTTTCTCCCCCAATTCCAAAAATTTCTTTGATTTTGGCATCTAAAACCCAAGTTGTTTGCGATACGTGGGGTGGGAAAAGCCTGGCAAAAAAAGGATCAGATAAAGGGAAGCCCCAGATTACTTGTTGAAAAAAAGCTACAACCGATTGATTGTAGCTAAAAAATAAGATATTTAAAAACAACTTTATACCAACATTCTAAGAGGTTCTTCCAATAATTCTTTCAGGGTTTGCAAAAAGGCCGCACCCTTGGCGCCATCCACCACGCGGTGGTCGCAGCTAAGCGTAACCTTCATGATATTTCCCGGTACAATCTGCCCGTTTTTCACCACAGGAACCTGGGAGATACCCCCAATTGCAAGAATGCAGGCATCGGGTGGGTTGATGATGGCGGTAAATTCATCTATACCAAACATACCGAGGTTGGAAATAGTGAAGGTATTTCCTTCCCAGTCGGAGGGTTGTAATTTTTTTGCCTTTGCTTTGCCAGCAAAATCTTTCACCTCGGCAGCAATTTGAGACAGGGATTTCGTATCGGCGAAGCGAACCACCGGCACCAGCAATCCTTCTTCTACCGCTACTGCCACACCAATATTTACATGATGATTGGTTCGAATTTTATCGCCTAACCAACTGCTATTGATTGCAGGATGTTGTTTTAGGGCTATTGCACAGGCTTTTAACACCAGATCGTTAAAAGATATTTTTACCGGGCTGTTTTGATTAATTCTGGTACGACTGGCTACTGCATTGTCCATATCAATAGCCATCGTTAAGTAAAAATGCGGTGCGGAAAACTTGCTTTCTGCAAGCCGTTTTGCAATTACTTTTCGCATCTGAGACACTTCCACCTCGTCAAAACTTAGCTGGCCAGCAACAGGGGCGGCTACTACACTCACGGGTGGGGCTATGGTGGCTGCTTGTTGTGGTGCTTGGGCTTGAGGGGTATAATTATCAATATCTGCTTTTATGATTCTGCCTCCATCACCGCTACCCTGCACTTTACTTATATCAATCCCCTTGTCTGCGGCAACTTTCTTTGCCAGGGGTGAGGCTTTTAGGCGTCCATCGCCCGTAGTGGCGATCGGCGCTATCGGCTCTGAGGGCTGATTGGCCACCACAGACTCGGTTTGAGCAACTGCTTCCACTGCTTCCGATTTGCTTTCTACTGGAACGTTTCCTCCTTTAAGTGCAGCCACAACTGCCTGAACATCCACCTTTCCTTCTTCTCCAATGATACATAGCAAATCATTGACTTTAATTTTTTCACCCTGCCCGGCACCCTGGTATAACAACTTGCCGTTTTTATAACTTTCCAGTTCCAGGGTGGCTTTATCGGTTTCTATTTCGGCCAATAAATCGCCTTTCTTCACATCATCGCCCAGGTTTTTGCCCCAGGCGGCAATAACACCCTCCGTCATGG
>JBDHYK010000204.1:0-6249 GCA_039811305.1 Niabella sp. | reverse complement strand
CCAACCGATGGAAAACAGGGATTGTTACAGATGAGTTTATTTACGACACAGCAAGTTTTCCGTCCTGCCATGCTGCAACTGTAGCTGAAACTCCAAAAGGCATTGTAGCTGCCTGGTTTGGTGGTACCCGGGAGGGGCATAAAGACGTTTGCATATGGATGAGCCATCTTGTCAATGGTAAATGGACAGCCCCAGCAATGGTTGCCGATGGTATTCTTAACGATACGCTACGCTATGCCTGCTATAATCCGGTACTCTACCAGGTGCCCGGTGGCGAGCTAATCTTATTTTACAAAATCGGGCCCAATGTGGCGGGTTGGACGGGTTGGCTAAAACGTTCGAAGGATGGCGGGTACACCTGGAGCAAACGAGAAGCATTGCCCCAGGGATATTTAGGACCGGTTAAAAACAAACCCGAACTAATACAGGGAACTCTGGTATGCCCATCCAGCACAGAAAGTGGAGGCTGGAAAGTACATTTTGAATATACAAATGACTGGGGCAGAACCTGGACAAAGTCGCAACCTATAAATGACGGGAAGAAAATCAGCGCCATACAGCCCTCGATATTGAAATACAAAAACGGTAGTCTGCAAACACTGGGACGCACGCGCAATTTGGCCATGTTTCAAAGTTGGAGCAAGGATGCAGGTAAAACCTGGAGCGAGATGACAACCCTAAACCTGCCGAATAACAATTCAGGAACCGATGCTGTAACTTTGCGAAATGGAAAACAATTGCTGGTGTATAATCATGTTAATCCCGACAGCAGCTGGGTAAAAGGCAAAGGACCCCGAACGCCTTTAAACATTGCTCTTTCAAAAGATGGAAAGCAATGGTATGCAGCGCTCATTTTGGAAGATTCTCCAATAAGTCAATACTCCTATCCCTCTGTAATACAAAGTAGTGATGGCTTCGTTCACGTGGTTTACACCTGGCGGAGACAAAAAATCAAATATGTTCGGATTGATCCAGAAAAATTAATACTTTCCAAAATTAAAAACCAGAAATGGCCGGGAAAAATTCAATTAAAAAAGGGTGAAGTAACTGCCGATTAAATCCAAAAACTATGAGGTTGATTTTAACCTGTTTTCTTTTACTATGTGCCGATACGATAACCGCACAGAATACTACTGACGGAGCGTTTGCCCAACCCCTTGAAATTGTGCTAAAGGAAATTGAAACACGGTATGGCATCCACATCCGATATGACAAAGCGCTTGTAGAAGGAAAAGTATTAAAGTATGCAAGATGGCGCTTCCGCCCCAATTTGGAAGAAACTCTGGCCAATGTATTAGCGCCCTTCGATCTCAAAGTGAAACCAGATGGCAATAATAAGTTTAAGATCAGTAAATATGAATACTATCGTTGGGTACCCTCTGAGGGTTGGGCCGAGTTAGACAGAATTGCGGCACAGTACAAAAATATTGAAGAATGGGAGGCACGAAAAAAACTCCTGAGACCCCAGTTATATCGGGCGCTTCAATTAGCAAAGCTTCCGACTTATCCAATTAGCCAAGCCATTCTTACGCCATTAAGAAAGTACAATGGTTATACGATTCAGAACATCGCAATAGAAATTTTACCAGGTGTTTGGATTAACGGGTCTTTGTACAAGCCAGCGCGGTATAAAGGAAAAATACCGGTAATCCTAAATCCAGACGGCCATTGGGAAAAACACAGGTATCGCCCCGATTGCCAATACCGCTGTGCAGCCTTGGCAAAAATGGGCGCTATGACATTCAGCTATGATCTTTTTGCATGGGGTGAAAGTGGATTGCAGTTTGAATATGCAGACCACCGGCGCAGTCTGTCTCAAACCATACAAGTGTTAGGTGCCATCAGAATTTTGGATTATTTACTGTCTCTGCCAGATGCAGATACTACCAGGGTGGGTATAACCGGAGGGTCGGGAGGCGGATCTCATACTGTGCTTATGAGTGCACTCGATTCACGAATCAAAGTATCAGCACCTGTAGTCTCTTTGTCAAGCTATTTTTATGGGGGTTGCCCCTGCGAAAGCGGAATGCCCATCTATTTCTGCGCAGGGGGTACCGATAACGTGGAACTGGCAGCCATGGCAGCGCCAAACCCACAGTTGGTAGTAAGCGATGGAGCCGACTGGACGGATAAAATGCCGGAACACGATTTTCCATTTCTGCAAAAAATGTACAGTTGGTACGGCAAAAAAGACAATGTGGAAAATCTGCATTTGCCCACAGAAAAACATGATTATGGAATTAATAAAAGAATAGGCGTATATAAGTTCATGGCAAAACATTTAGGTTTGAACCTTAGCGCCATTAGCGATAAGACCGGTGCAATTAACGAAGCAGGCATTACAATTGAACCTGAAAATAAAATGTTTGTTTTTGGCGACCACGGGGAGAAATTACCAACACGCGCCGTGAAAGGGTTCGAAAATTTGGAAAAAATATTCTACCAGGCGATAAAATAACAGATTTTGCTTAATCTCAGAAAAAATAGAATGAAAAATCAGGTATTAATTACAAAAAATATTGTAGCCTAAAGGATGAAACAACCTATACTTATTTTATTAACGATCTTGCTTTTCAATGCACCTGTTTTAGCCCAAAAAAGCCATTATAAAATAGGTTTGATTGATTTGATGCTTTTAAAACGTCAAAAGCTAAGCGCCATTGCTCTTGCCAAAGAATTAGGCGCTGATGGTATTGAAATAGATATGGGAGGATTGGGTGCCCGTGAAACATTCGACAATAAGTTGTTGATTGATTCAACGAGGGATCAATTTCTAAATGCAGCACAAGCGAATGGAATTGAAATTTCTTCCCTTGCCATGACGGGGTATTATGCACAATCTTTTTGTAACAGAGCATCTTATATTCGTTCTATTGAAGATTGCATTACAACTATGAAACTTATGAACGTTACAACCGCCTTTTTGCCATTAGGTGTGCAATGCGACCTTAAGCAAAATCCCTCGGTTAGGGATTCAGTAGTTTCGCGATTAAAAGTTATTGGAATATTAGCACAAAATGCCGGAGTAACGATTGCTATTGAAACGGCATTGGGTGCCAGGGAAGAATTGGCTTTGTTGAAAGAAATTGCAGTGCCTTCCATTAAGATTTATTTTAATTTCTCAAACCCTTTGAAAGAAGGTCGGAGTTTGTATAAAGAATTAAAAATACTCGGTGCTAAAAATATTGCGATGATACATTGTACCAATAAGGACAGCGTTTGGTTGCAAAACGACCCTGAAATTGACATGCGACGGGTAAAGAAAACATTAGACAAAATGAAATGGAAGGGTTGGCTGATCGTAGAGCGCAGTCGCGACGCCACACAACCCAGAAATGTAAAAGCAAATTACGGAGCCAATGTCTCGTATCTGAAATCAATTTTTCATTAACCCTTTTAATGAACGTTCACTGGATCTTCAACCCAGGCTGTTTCTTTTCAAGTTCCGGCGCTTCAGTCTTGAGGTTGAAATTCGAACCGTCACTCTTTTTTAAGGCTTCGATACCAGGTGGGCGGAGTACCATAACCTGTTTAAATCGTTTTGAGAAATAATAAGGGTCATCAAATCCAAGCGTTAGTGCTATTTCTTTAACGGACATATCCGTAAAATCAAGCATCTGGCAGGCGTTTTGGATTTTTAAAAGAGTAAAATAATCCATCGGCGCATAGCCCGTTTTTTGTTTGAACAGGTTAGAAAAGCGTGAGACTGAATAGTTAGAATGAGTACTAATATCTCGGAGCGTGAGCATTTCGGTTATATGCTGTTGCATATAGCCGATTGCAGTTTCCACACAATCATTTCTTGTTGTTTGAACGGTTGGATAATGCCTCGAGTTATATAAAAACAGGCTTAAAAACTGCGACAGACAGAGGCTCGCGAACAATAAATTATCTAAGCTATAGCCCATTTCAAGGGATTTATATATTTTACTATATAATAAAGCCGCTTCACCATTATCTTTAACGGGAGTAGGTTTAAAATGCTCTTTTACAGTTTGAAAACTGTTGAGATTGGGCAAACTGCTTCCTCCAAAATGAACCCAATAAATACTCCATGGGTCTTGTTCCATACTGCCATAAGCGTGTTCAATATTCTGTGGCAATACAAAAAACTCGTTCGGACCCACTTCAAATCGCTCTCCTTTCAGCATATACCACCCACGCCCATCAACACAAAAAAATAAAAAATTCCCGTTAAGACCAAGCCGCCGTTTTGTAAAATGCCCCTGTGCTTTAGGGTAAAAGCCCAAACTCATTATATACAGACTATTGAGTACAGCATTATTTTGGATCGTCATTTTTATTACCGACCGTGGCACTTCAATACGTTGTCGGCCAACACCGTACCAAATATTTTTATGAGAGCCCTGCCTCTGTTCTTCCATATATCAAAAGCAATGAATAGTAAACAAATTATTTCTTAAAACGTCTGATTCTCAAAGCTAAATTATTGTTTTTTTGCGATTATACTCAGTTTTACGCATTTTTTGTTGTATCCCTCTTTGGTTTCAAAAAAATTGCGGAAACAACTTCATAAAAGCGCCACAATTTATTTACTTTTGAAAATTCGAAATTATTCGCAGGTATAGGCTTGTTAACCCGCTATCCATCCTACTTTAATAAGAGAATTATGAAATATTTGTTTGCACTGTTTTCAATCGTGTTTTTTTCAATACCCTCACATGCCAGATTGCAGCTCCCCTGGTTTTTTGGAGACAATATGGTGTTGCAACAGCAATCTCATCCCAAAATATGGGGCTGGACAGATAAAAAGGCAACCGTAACGATCAAAACATCCTGGAACAACCAAAAATACACAGCGCAACCGGATGCCGCCGGCAGATGGGAAGCAAAACTGGCTACACCAAAAGCAGGTGGACCCTATGAAATAACAGTTTCTGACGGGCAGCCTGTAACAATTAAAAATATCCTCATTGGCGAGGTTTGGGTTTGCAGCGGTCAGTCCAATATGGAAATGAACATGAAGGGCTATCCCAATCAGGCAATTAACAATTCCAATGATGCCATCTTTGCCTCGGACAATGATAAAATCCGGCTTTATAATATTCCACGTTCCACCCAGCCTATTCCTTTGGATACTAGTAAAAACTTTAGCTGGAAAATTTCCAACCCGGAGTATGTGGCCAATTTCAGCGCAACAGGTTATTTCTTTGCCAACTTTTTATACAATAAACTAAAGGTTCCCATTGGATTAATCAATGTTAGCTATGGTGGCAGCCCGGTGGAAGCGTTTATGGATGCCGCATCTTTGAAAGGGTACAATTTTACATTGCCCGACCCGAACGACAAATCGAGATTGAGCAATAAACTACCTACCGTTTTATACAATGGTATGGTGCATCCGCTTATTGGCTTCGGCATCAAAGGGTTTATCTGGTATCAGGGAGAGAACAACGCTGACCGACCGGAGCAGTATGAGAGTCTATTTCCCGAATTCGTAAAAATGCTGAGAACGCAATTTGGACAGGGAGATTTTCCCTTTTACTATGTTCAAATTGCTCCTTTTGATTATAACAGAAGCAAAAAAACAGGTGACACCTTAATCAATTCAGCCCGTTTAAGGGATGCCCAAAGAAAATCGCTGGAAAAAATACCCAATAGCGGGATGGCTGTAACGATGGACATAGGCGATGAAACCTTTATCCACCCACGAGAAAAACAAGAAGTGGGTAAAAGGCTGGCAATGATGGCGCTTTCCAAAACCTACCATTATAAAGGCTTTCAAAGTGAAAGTCCATTGTATGAAAGCATGAGTACTAAAGGAAATATTGCCACACTCAAATTCAAAAATGCTCCCCTGGGCTTCACCACCTATGGCAAGCCGATCACTAATTTTGAAATCGCCGGAGCCGATAAAAAGTTCTATCCTGCAAAGGCCAGCATAGTAAATGGTGGCATTGAAGTTTCGGCTGATGCAGTAAAGAAACCCGTAGCAGTTCGTTATGCATTCAAAGATTTTGCGATGGGAGAACTGTTTAGCACAGCAGGCTTTCCGGTTTCATCCTTCAGAACAGATGATTGGCCATTTGAGATTGAAGTAAAGAAATAATCATGACCATTTCATTCAAGTATTTGCCAGCATTTTTCCTGGTCTGTGTTTCTGTCGCATTAAATGCTCAACCAAAAGAACTGGATACCTTTAATATAATTTGGAACAGTCAGAGCCAGAATGCTTCGGAATCTATGCCGGTGGGTGGTGGCGGTGTAGGATGTAATGCCTGGGTGGAG
>JBDHYK010000203.1:0-6257 GCA_039811305.1 Niabella sp. | reverse complement strand
TTTTTCAGCCGTTTGGTGGTGCATCCTTCTTACAGGAACAACGGCCTAAGCAGGGAGTTGTATCTGAAACGGGCTGAATTTTGTAAAAGAAGAAGAATTAGCTGGTCGCAGGTATTTATCAACAATCCGCAGGTGATCCGGTTGTTTCAGCGGGAAGGTTATGCATGTGTGGGACAAGCCGAGGTGGCCTATCATACTTCGTCAAAGCCGCACACAGTGAATGTTTTCGTTTCAGAAACCCCGCAGAAAAAAGCTAGCAGCCTTCGGGCGGTTTAATTTGAAACCGGGTTCGATTTTTTTCGAGATAAAAAAATGGTTATTAAAAATCCTACTAAAAAAATAGTTGTGGTGGCAAATACAATTACTAAGTAGTTGTGAAAATTGGGTAAAAAGCTACTTCCTTCTTTCAGGAAAGTTCCCAAACTCATCCAAACGATAACTAAGATACCTGCAATAACTCCTGTGAGTGCCGCAGCGGATGTGGTATTTTTAATAAAAGCGGCTAATAAAAACAAGCCTAACATTCCACCACTAAAAATGGAAGCCAATGCCCACCAGGCGTCTAATACGCTTTTAACATTCATCATGGCAATAGCAATTAACATTCCGGTTATACTTATTAAAAGTGATGCAACGTATAAGATTCTGAGTGATTTTTTTTCACTGAGCGGTTGCTTGCTGTAGCGTTTGTAATAGTCCGTAAGAAATACGGTAGCCGAACTGTTGAAACTGGTGGAAATGGTACTCATACCCGCTGCAAAAACAGAGGCAATGAGTAGGCCCGTAAGGCCTGGTGGCAGCTCGTGAACCATGAAATAAGGGAAAATGCGATCAGCGCTTCCCGTTTTTTGAAGTGCTTCGGGCAAATGAGCGGCCCCCGAGTTGTAGTATGAAAACAAAGCTGTGCCTATAAACAAAAAACAAAGCGAAACCGGCACGTAAAGTATTCCACCCCAGAAGGCAGATTTTTTAGCTTCTCGCTCCGAGGACGAAGCCAAATAACGCTGTACATAGTTTTGGTCAATACCATAGTTCTGAAGATTGATAAAAAAACCATATACCAGAACCACCCAGAACGTAGGTTCGGACAAACTACTGCCAAAGCTACCCAAGCTAAACTTATTATTTTGCGCAGCAATAGTAAATAGCTGTCCGGGTCCTTCAGGCATATTGAACAGAATAAAAACGACGGTTGCAACAGCACCAACAATCAGCACAATACCTTGAATGGCATCTGTCCACACCACAGCTTCAAAACCACCTAATAAGGAGTAGATGGTAACTGCTACCCCGGTAACAATGATAATGGTAACAATATTCCACCCCACCACGGCAGAAAACGCAAGTGCAAGCAGATAAAGGATGGTGCCAACTCTTACGATCTGGGTGAGTAGGTAACAGGCAGAAGCATATATTCTGGCCCAGGGGCCAAACCGGTTCTCTAAAAATGTATAAGCCGATGGGCTGTTAATACGCCGATAGAGGGGTATAAAATATTTGGTGGCTACCAAAAGTGCAAACGGGATGGAAAGACTGAATACGAAAGCATTCCAATTAGTCAAATACGCATTACCGGGGAGTGCAAGAAAACTGATACTACTAACAAAGGTAGCAAATATGGACAGCGCAATTACCCAGGAAGGGATGGCCCTGCTGCCTAAAGTAAATGCTGAGGCAGAACGATTTTTTTTAAAAAAAGAACTACCATAGATGGTGATTCCAAACAGATAGATAAAAAACAATATTAAATCAATCGTTCTCATAAATAATGAATTGTTATTTAAACTTTCCCTTTATATTTTGCTTCAATAAATTATGCCTTGCCAACGGGTACGCCTGCGGCATCAATTTGAAGTTTTTCAGAGACTCTCTGAAAAACCTGCATCAGTGTATTTAATTTTATAAAGTTTTCTGCTTTTGGTTTTTGATAGGGGATGCGGCATTGGGTACTGATGGGGATCCCTCGTTTTTGTAGGAAAAATTTTGCAGAAAAAGGATAGCAGAGATCTACAACCGTGTCCATAATTGTGAGTTGTTGGTTCAATTGTTTCAATTCTGGAGAACTGCCTTGGGTTTCAAATTCGTGAAACAGGTAACTGTAGAGTTCGGGGTACAAATTGGCGCCTATTGCGGAAAATCCACGAGCGCCATTTTCCAAAGAAGACAATGCTGTAGCAGTATTGGCATTGTATAAAAAAAGCGGGCTTCCTTTGATGGCTTCTAATTTTTTATTAATGGCTTCGGCGTTGCAACTGGTATCTTTATGATAGAAAAACCGTTTTGTGCCGGCCAGCCAATACATCAGCTCTGCTGATAGCAAGCGCTTATACGGAACAGGACATTCGTATAATCCCAGAGGAATGTTTCCGGTTTTTTGCAAAAGCGTTTCTATATTTTTTTTAAAGGTGGTTTCAGAGTCTTCCATCTCTGCAAAAAGATTGGTGATTATGATTACAGCAGCCACGCCTTCATCGTGCACTTTTGAAACAAAGTCGGCATTGTGTTGAATATTGCTGGTTAGCGTTCCTGTAGCAATTACCGGAGCTTTATTTCCCGAAACCTTTATAACGGTTCGAATAATTTTTAAACGTTCTTCGTCAGTTAGCTGATACATTTCGCTGGAGAGGCAATTGGCAAATAGTCCTTTAGCTCCATGTTGCAAATAGAAATGGGTAAGGTGTTCCAGCCCATCATAATCTACCTGATTGTTTTCTAAAAAAGGTGTAAGCATTACCGGCCACAAGCCGCCGGGAAGATTATTTGTTACCATAGTTGCCATTTTTTGCGTGTTTTATTAATCGTGTGTCAATACATTACTGCGTGATCCTTAATCCACTGGGCAGGTGCCGACCAAAATGCAATTTTTTGACGGTTCCAGGTATAGGTAAGTGCAACGGTCTCTCCAAAGCTAATAATAGCAGGGTAGGAGTATTCTTCATCCTTTTTACCTTCTTCGATTAATACTCTCTTATTCCAGCTGAAGCCATTATCTTCCGAAATTGCCAGTGCTAGCGTCCCTCTCGATCCCCAGTTTTTATCGTCGGGGTTATAAGCGAGTATCAAAGTACCATCTTTCAATTTAGCCACATCAATACCACTGTTGGGGTTGGGAAGGTTGGTTTTGTACACAGGCGACCAGGTTTTACCTCCATCTTTCGAGTCGGTACGACAGACAAGGCCGGCGCTGCTACGCAACAGTGCGTGTACATTTCCGGGCGATGATTCCCAGAGGGTAGGCTGAATAACGCCTTTGCCTTTGATAAGGAGTCTGTCAAGTTCTACGTGAGGGGTAGCAATCCATGTTTTACCCTGATCGGTACTTCGGTCAAAAAAAACATCCCATTTTCCTTCTTCGTGTGAGGCTCCAGCCAGCCAGGTGCCATCATCGAGTACGATGATTTTATTCCGAACCGGTCCGCGTCCTCCCTTATCGCCCGGTACAATTTCTACAGGAGATGACCAGTTTTTCCCTTTGTCTTTAGAAATGGTAACGTAGGTTTGCCATTGGGGAATTTCCATTCCCACTTTAAAATAAAGTTGAATACTGTTCTGTGGGGTATGGAAGAGTACCGGATTCCAGTGGGGTTCATTTTTTATTTTCGCTACTAATTTGGGTGCAGTCCAGTTTCCCGGCCTACCGATGGTCGCCCAGATGCCCACATCGTTATTCTTTTCTGCCGTACCACCAAACCATGCCGCCATGAACTCGTTTGCTCCGAAATGGATAAGGGTAGAGGCGTGACATTGTGGGAACGGTCGGTCATCGCCAAAGAGAAATTCTTTAACCGGTTCGTTCCTTTCTCCAACAGCGCTTTTTTTCAGACTCTGGCTAAAGTTACAGGCAATGCTGCCTGTTAGAAGAAAACTCATGAGAGATATAGTACCTGCCTTCATCATTATTTTAAAACATTTAAATATCGTGCCAGCCAATAACAGAATACGTATTCCACTCCGGTTAGTTCAGCACGCCCGCCGGATCCTCCGTCCAGGTTGAACTCGTTGGCATTAAATCGGGTTACTGCTCGTTCGGCAGGCGAGAGGACTTTATCGGTAAACTGGTTTCGAAAATTGGGTTCTAAAAATGTAAGGTCTTTTCGATGCGAATTTTTAACATCCCAGCGTATTAAATCCATCGGGAACTCCCGAAGGTACCAGAGTGTGCTTTCTTTGTCAAAGTTGCCGGCAGTACCCAATGTGATCAGGTTCCAGGCTGGATGCTTTTCAGGGGCTTCAATTTTCAAAAACTCATTAATGGCCTTTGCATATTGTTGCTTCAATTCTTTTGAAAATGCATAGTGAAAAAGCACCCAATAGCTTAAAAACTCCATTTCATCGTCGGAGTGGTTCCAGGGCCCTGCACCCATATCAATACCTTTGTAAATAAAATTGGGTGTGGCTTTGATATTGTAAGGGCTGATCATAATATTTTCGAGGTAACCGTGTTCTTTCATTAGCCGATCGGCTTCCTGCTTGTAAATTTCTTTTTTGGTAAGGGCGTAGCCCAATTGTAGTCCGGCAATAAGATCGGTGCTTGCCAGTTTTCTGTCGCTGATGGTTTTGGCATACCAGTTCACATAGTCGGGATGCCAGCGCCCCCAGAGTGTTGGTTCGCCATCGAGATCAACGAAGTTATAGTTGTGCCGAATGATGTGATCCAGAATTTTTTCTATAAAAGCAGCTACCCGTATTTTTTCATGAGCTTCTTTCGCTACAAACTGATCCATGAAGGCTGCAGCAAAAATATGCCCTACAAATTCATCGCTGCTGGTAGTGCCTTTCCACTCCCAGCCACTATCGGGCGAGGCTCTCCAAGCTTCAGGATCCGATACCTTATAGCCCCTGCGCTCATAAGTTCGGGAGGGCAAGCCTGGCACCTGGTTGATTGAAATTAACCGCTCATAAGCTGCAAAACTTTCCCAGGCATGTCTTTTTGCCAGAGCATCACCTGTAACGGCGTGTTTGAGGGCCAGAGCTGCTACATAAAATGAAGTCCACAGCCCATCATTATCCGTATCTACCATTTCTGCGGTTGTAAGATCGCCGGGGGTTTTCATTCGTAGTTCTGCTAATAAACCATAGCGTATGTGGCGCTCGCGAATCTTATCTTCAAAAAATTTGGACTTAGCGAAATAGGTTGTAGTAATAAATTGAATTTGATTGAGACCGGTAGGCGTTAATAAGTATATATTTCCTTTCGTGTCGGCACTTATAGAAGTAACCTGGTCGTTGTCTAACCACCTAAGGGATGCAAAATAACGAAACCCACCCTGCGGGTTTTTTGTAAAAGCCCCCTGGCTGCTTCCTGCCCAAAGTTGGTTACCGCTGAATGAAAGTGCTGTGATTTGTGGCACTGGTAATTTTTGCTGGAGAGGGATCCGTTTTGCACCGTCAGTTTTGTTTATGGAGTAATATCCCTGGAATGTACCCAGAAAAATTTCATCCTTACCTATGGCAAAGGCAGTCAACTGCCTACCTGAATGTAATACCCTGAAACCCTCACCATCCACCTGATACACTGCATTGGCACCGAGTGCGTAGAAATTTCCTTTATCTGCTTTTATTTCGAGAATAGGTTCGGATGGAGGTTTTATTTTTTGCAGTTTTTTATTTTTGAAAATAGCCGCTCCATCTTTCCCAACAAGCAGAACATTTCCTGCCGAATTTATTGCTAATTGTTGGTAGCTACCCTCAGCGAACTCGCCAAATGGGATACCCGTTTCTTCGTTGGTCAAAAAGTGAGTATCGTACAAATAATACAGATACCCGGTTTTCTCCTGAATTGCAATATCAAGCGGGATTTTGTTAGCTAAGGGGCGGTAAAGATTTGTTTGAATTAACTGATCCTGGTAGGTTTTAAATAAACCAATATCTGTAAGCACAAACACATTATTATTATAGTCCACCACCAGCTTTTTTAGTCGTTCAGGTTTCAGGTTGGGTGCTATTTTATATTTTACCGAAACGGGTTGTAAAAACCCCGGATCCGTGGCCGAGGCTGATACAGATCCCGCAACAAGTAAGAGCGATAAAAACCATTGAAAAAAGGAAGAGGTTGATCTCATGACTTTTTTGAAATATTTTGTCTTTTTAGAATCCATACTGTGGTTACCGGGCATTATTTGTTATTTTTTTTGGATTAACAACTACATATTTGATGCTCTCGCCTTTTTCTCTGTTCGTTTGATAGGAGTAGGTAATGTACAGAAAACCATCATTTGTTTGAATCATAGCAGGGTAGGAAAAACTGCCCTGGCCTT
>JBDHYK010000202.1:0-6276 GCA_039811305.1 Niabella sp. | reverse complement strand
GTACAGCCCGCATTGCAAGTAGCTGCTGGCGTTTTTGATGATCGCCTTCTTACAGGGATTGATTTTTTATTGTCAGAAATGGCAAAACGAAATATGAAAGCGGTTTTGTACCTTAGTAATAATTGGGAATGGAGCGGTGGGTTTTTACAGTATGTCAACTGGTTTGGCCTGGTGCCCGATAGTACGCTACAACGAAAACTCAGTTGGGATGAACAAAAAAAAATGACTTCGCAATTCTATAGTTGCCAGCCGTGTAAGGATGCCTATCTGAAACAGGTTCACTATATTATCAACCGGGAAAATACGATATCCCGAAAAAAGTATAAAGACGATCCTACTATTATGGCATGGCAATTAGCCAATGAACCACGCCCCATGCTTGCCGAAGCAGATCAGCATTACGCAAATTGGATAGAAGAAGCGGCAGATTACATTAAAAAGTTAGATAAAAATCATTTGGTTAGTATTGGGCACGAGGGGTATATGGGTACCGACGGAGATTTGAAATTATATGAAAAAATACACGCCAGTAAAAATATAGATTACCTTACCATTCACATTTGGGCAAAAAACTGGAGCTGGTTTTCGGAAGATAGGATGCAATACGCGTTTGATAGCATCAAAACAAAAGCGCTGCGTTACATCAAGGTACACCAGGCCATTTCTCATAAATTGAACAAACCGCTGGTTATCGAAGAATTTGGCTTGCCTCGGGATAATCATGCGTATAGCCCTCATGCCACTACACGCTTACGCGACCGGTATTTTGAGGAAATTTTGAACATATTTGACAACAGTAAACGTTCTAAAGGAAATATTGCAGGAGTAAACTTTTGGGCTTTTGGAACTGCTCAAACCGTAGTGCCCGGGCACATTTTTTGGAAAGATGGAGATGATTACACTGGCGATCCGCCCATGGAAGAACAGGGGTTGAATACCGTGTTTGATACGGACGCATCTACCTGGAAACTTCTGAAAAAATATAAATGAAAGTAGGGGAGACGATGGGGTAGGGGAGCGGGTTTTCTTTGTTGCGCTACTTTTCACCACCAATGACAAATTTTAATTAAGGACTACAATAGGTAACGAATGGTTTTTAAGATGCTACATGTATTTGGTTTTTATTTGATGCTATCTTTTTTTGCCTGCAAAAAAGATACAAACACGAAACCTGTTCCAAACCCCGGCACAAAACCAACAGAAAGAGATACCCAGCAGATAAAGCCACAAACCGATCCGGCATTAGCTGCCACAATCGGCTTTTTCATGGATCACTGGAAGGAGAAAACGTTTATAGTGCCTTCAGTGGTAACAAGTTCGGCTCCGGCGGCCAGTACATCCGTAACAGTTTCAGTGGACAGAAGTCAGGTTCTTAGCAAAGTGCCCCCAACACTATTTGGCAATAATGCCAATACCTGGATGACACAAATAATAAATCAGCCCGTGTTGATCAACCACCTCACGCAAAACAAACCTGGTTTTATTCGATTCCCCGGAGGGAGTATTAGCGATCTGTTTTTTTGGAATGCCCTGCCCAACCAGCCACCTGCCACTGCTCCCGATAAGTTGCTAAATGCTGATGGAGCCGCAGTAGACCCCGGATATTGGTATGGGAAAAATACAGCCGAATGGACACTGTCTGTTGATAATTACTATACCTTACTGGCACAGACTGGAAACAAAGGATTGATCACCATTAACTACGGTTATGCTCGTTATGGTACAGGCGCTAACCCCGTAGCCGATGCGGCCCACCTTGCGGCCGATTGGGTGCGATATGATAATGGGCGTACACAATACTGGGAGATCGGGAACGAAAACTTTGGAAATTGGGAAGCCGGCTACCGAATAAAAACGACTAATAATAAAGACAATCAACCAGAATTTTTGACCGGCCAGTTGTATGCCCGCCATTTTAAAGTTTTTGCCGACTCTATGAAGAAAGCAGCAACTGAAATAAATAAAACAATTTATATAGGTGCAGTGATCGTGGAAACAGCCGCCGCCAATTGGGAAACAAACACTTTTAAAACCTGGAATCAGGGAGCGATCCCAGAATTCAATAATGTGCCGGATTTTTATGTAATTCACAGCTACTATACCCCTTATCAGGTTAATTCTACCGCTCCCGAAATTCTTGCAACCGGAAGTTCGGTAACAAAAAGCAACATGCAATTTGTGAAACAACAGCTACAAACCTATGGGGCTACTGAAAAACCAATCGCTTTAGACGAATGGAATATTTTTGCTACCGGATCGAAACAAATGGTCTCACATATCAGCGGCTTACATGCAAGTTTGGTATTGTCCGAATTGCTGAAACAAAGGTTTGGCTTCGCTGCGCGTTGGGATCTGGCAAATGCCTGGGAAAATGGCAACGATCATGGTTGGTTTAGTCAGGGCGATGAACCTGATGGTATTCCCAAATGGACACCACGGCCTGCGTTTTTTCATATGTATTTTTTTCAAAAAGTTTTGGGAGACCGAACGATCAGCGCGAATTCTTCTCATCCCTCTATTGAAGCCTATGCTTCTTCCTTCTCCTCGGGCGAAGTAGGCATGGTGCTGGTTAATACAGCAGCGGGTTCTTTGTCCGTGGATGTGCAAATCAGCAATTTCTTAAAAGGGAACCGGTTTTTCTGGTACACACTTTCGGGAGGAACGGATAATGGTGCTTTCTCCCGAAAAGTAGTTGTGAATGGTGTGGGGCCCGTGCTTGCTGCCGGTGGTCCCGAAAACTATCTGTCTCTTGCTCCCTATGCGGCCTCCACAGGCAACGGTATTAAAGTTCCCATACCCGGCTTCAGTGCAGTGTATTTGGTGGTGGAAAAGAAATAATGCTTGTTTAAAGGCCTTATACCCATGCTGCTTCTTTTACAAATAAAAGAAGGTATCAGCGATGCGGTAGGCAAAAGCCCGCCGGCTAAAAACCAAATTTTTAAAAGAATTGTTTCATGAAAGGATTATTTTTTTTTGTTGTTTTTCTGGGGATACCATTCTTCGCTACTACGCAGCCTCGGTTTACATCTATACAAAATGGCGTTTTGATTTATCCGGAGATGAATAGTCCGGAGAATCCGGTTGTTGTGAAAGTTCAGGTACTTACCGACAAGATGATCCGGGTCGTAGCAATCCCAAAACAAGATATAGAAACGGAAGCGAAGGAGAGTCTGTCCGTTTTACCATTCGCTTCAAAGGGCGTCTGGCGTGTAAAAGAATTACCTCAGCAAAAAATCGCATTTGTAACGAAATACCTTACTGTTTTAATGGATTTGAAAACCGGTACCGTAAGTTATTATGATGTCAACAACAAGACACTTTTGCAAGAAAGAGCCCTAACCGGACGAGCTTTGTCTCCGGTGGTGTTCGAAGGCCAGGAACTTTACCGTATCCGTCAAACATTTGATATGGACGAACAGGATGCATTCTATGGATTGGGGCAGCATCAGGAAGATGCCTATAATTACAAAGGCCAGCAGGTGGTGTTGTTTCAAAATAATACAGAAGTGGCGGTGCCGTTCTTAGTATCACGTAAAAATTATGGAATTCTTTGGGATAATGCCTCTCTTACCAGAGTAGGCGATACCAGAGATTTTCAACCCTTGTTCAACCTTAAGTTGTTTGATTTGGGCGGAAACCAGGGTTGGTTGACAGCCACCTACAACCAGGATAAAAATAATCCGACCAAGGATATTCAGCGAGCCGAATCGGAAATAAATTATGCTTATGTAAATGATAGTAAACTGCATCTTCCTGCTGAATTTAAAGTAGATAAGGGTCTGGTGACATGGGAAGGAAATATCGCCAGTGGTTTTTCAGGGATGCATAAAATTCGGCTCACCTATGCCGGTTATACCCGTGTGTGGATAGATGGAAAACTGTTATTTGATAAATGGCGTCAGGCCTGGAACCCGGGTTCGGGGGTCATAAATTTCAATTTTGAAAAAGACAAAAAATATCCATTGCGAATTGAATGGATTCCAGACGGAGGCGAGTCGTACCTAACAGTGAAATGGCTTCCCCCTGTGCGTAAAGAAAAC
The DNA here is from genome assembly GCA_039811305.1 of Niabella sp. Lineage (GTDB taxonomy): Bacteria > Bacteroidota > Bacteroidia > Chitinophagales > Chitinophagaceae > Niabella. The sequence goes on along the minus strand of JBDHYK010000202.1, from coordinate 2,236 downwards.
GTAAATAGTTTTACGTTTGATAGTGAAGCCGGTCAGCAAATGGATTACTATTTCATTTATGGCAATACTACCGATGACGTTATCAGTGGTTATCGCCAGCTTACCGGTAAAGCGGTAATGATGCCAAATTGGGCGATGGGTTTTTGGCAAAGCCGCGAACGGTATAAAACCCAAACCGAGCTGGAACAGGTGGTAACGGAATTTAGAAAAAGGAAAATTCCTCTTGATAATATTGTATTAGATTGGAGCTACTGGCGAGAAGCAGAATGGGGTAGCCAGGACTTTGATGAAAAAAGATTTCCAGACCCTGATGGAATGATACAAAAAGTACATAAACATCATGCCAAACTGATGATTTCGGTGTGGCCGAAGTTTTATGAAGGTATTCCTGCGTATGATAGTTTTAATAGCAAGGGTTGGTTGTACAAGCGCAATATTGCTGATCGCCAGCGTGATTGGATTGGCACGGGTTATCTCTCCACTTTTTATGATGCTTTTAATGAAAAAGCCCGCAAAGGATTTTGGAAACTACTCAACGAAAAATTGTACTACAGAGGAATTGATGCCTGGTGGATGGATGCCAGCGAGCCAGATATTCTTTCCAACGTTTCTCCTGAAAAACGGAAACAACAGATGTCGCCCACAGCAATAGGTACTGCTGCCCAATATTTAAACGCCTACCCCCTTCAAAACGCAAAGGGCATTTATGAAGGTCAGCGAACCACTGATCCAAAAAAAAGAGTCTTTTTGCTCACTCGATCGGGATTTGCAGGATCACAACGGTATGCCGCAGCCATCTGGAGTGGCGATATTGCCACCCGGTGGGAAGACATGAAGGCTCAAATAAGTGCGGGGATAAATTTTTCACTATCGGGGATCCCTTATTGGACAATGGATATTGGAGGGTTTTCTGTAGAAAGACGTTACGAAAAACCAAGCCCTCAGGATTTAGAAGAGTGGCGAGAACTGAATACCCGGTGGTTTCAATTTGGTGCATTTGTGCCACTATTTCGTGCGCACGGGCAGTTTCCGTACAGAGAAATCTACAATATCGCACCCGAGGGCCATCCGGCCTACAACAGCATGTTGTATTATAATAAACTCCGTTATCGCTTAATGCCTTACATCTATACTTTAGCGGGCAATGCCTATCACAAAGACGGCACCATCATGCGCGGACTGGTCTTTGACTTTGCTGCCGATGACAAGGTAACGAATATCGGCGATCAATATATGTTCGGTCCTTCATTGCTCATAAATCCGGTGTTTTCTTATCGTGCCACAAGCCGTAAACTGTACCTGCCGGCCGGTCAGGGTTGGTACGATATCTACACAGGAAAATACTTTGAGGGTGCACAAACTCTTAGCGCGGCAGCTCCTTATGAACGCATGCCGGTATTTGTAAAAGAAGGCACCATCTTGCCGATTGGCCCTGATCTGCAATATGTTGCGGAGAAACCAGCGGATCCTTTAACCTTGTTCATTTATTCTGGCAAAGATGCTTTCTTCACCCTGTACGAAGACGAAGGCACCAATTATGATTATGAAAAAGGGAAATTTTCTTCAATTGATTTTTTTTGGGACAACAAAACGAAAACCTTCACAGTAGGCAATCGGACGGGTTCATTTGATAAAATGCTTAAATACCGAAAATTCAACCTCGTTTTTATTGACAGGCAACACCCAAAAAGCATTGATTACGAGGGTAAACCCGCGAAGACAATTAACTTTTCTGGTAAGAAAATGGTAGTTAGATTTTAACTCACAAGGCGTATAGAAACTTCAATGATAAAACCGGGCAGAATTTTGAATAGCGTTTCAATTTTTGTAGGCATACCACGCATCAGGCGGTAGTGCGGCAGAGCCCCACATTCACTCCTGGACTTTTGTTTTTGGGAGACAAATTCATCACAATCCGCAGTGTGATTTTCTATAGTCCAGGGTGTTTCAATGACATTTTCACGAAATGACAAAAAAAACCTCTGGCAAATACCAGAGGCTGAATGGTTTTGTCGGGATGACTGGATTCGAACCAGCGACCACACGCCCCCCAGACGTGTACTCTAACCGGGCTGAGCTACATCCCGAACCGATTATTTGGGGGTGCAAATATAGGCAAAAATATCAAACAAGATTAAAAATATTCACTATTTTCTTTTGTTCTATTGCAGTTTTTAATATCTTTGCGCTTCTTTTTTAAATTAAATATATTCATGACCATTGGTGTACTAAAAGA
>JBDHYK010000201.1:0-6283 GCA_039811305.1 Niabella sp. | reverse complement strand
TGAATGATTACGAATAGGAAGTAGCTTAACATGACCAGAAAATGTACAGATCTGGCTCCCTGCCGATTTATGAATAGTTTTGGCAGCCAATGAAATCTGTTTTCAATAGCAGGCGACATACACATCCCACTAATTATAGCTAATGGCGCAAGAACGAATACAACACCAAAATAAGATACCTGTTGTAATGCGTTGAAATAATAAAATCCGTTCGGCTCAGCCGGCATATTAAAAGTGGCATAATGCACAAATACAGCCCAGGCATCAGGAATAATTTGCCAGGATGTGGGTACGATCCTTTGCCATTGATTACCCCAAAGCAATAAAACAACAAACACAATTCCATTTAATACAAAAAAGGGAACATGAATAAAATGCCAGCCTCGTGCAATTCCTACTGTGTGTCGGTAGCCGGGCAATCCTATAACAGGGCTGATATAACGGGCATCATCCTTAGCCGTCCATAATCGGTCCCTGGGTACTTTCAAGGGGGTGAATCTGGCCCATTCGCTTCCGGGGGTACAGCCGTTGTTCCAGTACAATCTGGGATGATCCATGAGGATGGACAAGCCACTTCGCAATAAAATAAACAAAAGAAAAAAATTAGCCCAGTGGCACAGAATTACCCACATAGGAAATCCTTTTGGACCTGTTTCAGGAACAGTCAGTAAGGATACCGAAGGATCATTGGGCAAACCAAAAAAAAGATATTCAATCCACGCGGCACCTATGGTAATAAAAAAAAGAACGAGCAAAATAATATAAATCCGTGTTTTTAATCCTAATGCCATCCGCCTGTCTGAAGGATAGTGAACGTTTCTTTGTTTTTCTTCGAAATGGGTAAACATAGTCTTTTCAGTTTTAAAATTGAACCAATCAAATTGCAATATCTCTGGGTAGTGAATCTGAAAAATTTCGGGTTCTTTTATGAAAGAGTATGGAAAGTGAGTCATAATATCCATTTAGGGTCGTGAGGAGGGCTTTGCATAATGAAGACCGAACGATAACTATCAGGTTTTTGATGCCAATTTTAGAATGGAGACAATAGTCAAATGAACGGTAAAGTCCCTCTTTAAGGTCTAATTCTAAAGGACCTATCTCATCCAAAATAATCGTAGAGAAATTGTTCTGAACTGCCGTAATAATCTCGTCATTGGCTTTTTCGAATGCAGGCCTTGAAAAGCAAAAGCGCCCCACCTTAAGTTCTGCAGTTGTGCCTTGAACTACTTCAGCCAGCCATATTTGACTGTTTTTAATGCTCTTAAAGTATCTGCGTCCGTCTATTTCAGGCATTAGGACACCTCCAATATCTGTTGTTCTATCCACAAAATAGTTCAATCGGGTTGTTTTTCCTGATTGTTTGTCTCCGGAGATTATGGTAACTTTTTCAATCATAAAATAATACCAACATAAAACAAGCGGTTACAAATCTTTGCAGATGCTTCAACCTGTTTTCAGTTTTTGATGCGAACCAGCTTTTTTGAATCACGAGTTGCATTTCGGGCATAAGATGGAATACATTTTTAAAATAACTACTTTGTAGAATATTTTTTTTATGTAGAGTCCAGTTGATTATTCTTCTTAAAAGAGGAGCCACCACCAATAACCATACGATAACAATGAGCAGGCTCCTCACTGCAACTCGTATCAGTTGATGGGTTGCCAGTTTGCTTTCGAAGAAGGGAATATAAGTGATTAGTAAAAGTACAAGACTGAAAATGGCAATTGGTAGCAGGAACTTCTTATAGCGATGGTGAGATTTTATTCTTGCTGCCAACGCCTGAGTTTTTAGTTCATTGGCTGTCTTTACATACTCGGGAATTTGTTTTTCTTTGATGGACTTAGCGAGCTTCACGTTGATCCCACCAGTTACTATTCCTAAGAATACAGTTCCTCCTATGTATAGGGTTAGAATAAAGCCGATATAATCCACATTTGTCAGACCAAAACTTTGTGAAATTTTATTAAAAAATTCATTAAGTGCCGCCCAAAAGTTCATTCCCAGCAGTACGGTAAGTACGACAAGGTGTTGAAATGCAGAATAAACCAGAGCAAAAAGGCTGATCGCAAGCGCTGGAAACTTGTAATATTTTCGACGTATAAAAATCAGCTCTCCTGCAACACCTTGCATGGCCACAGCGAAATAAGCCATGATGGGAGTATGGGGACTTAAGACAAATTTGACTGCGATGACTACAAGGGTAGCATGCAAAATACTACCCGTTTTTCTTGTGAACAACGCAATTGTTGTTATGCAGATGCTAGCGAAGGCTGCTAAAAACATTCCCGCAAATGGTACCTGCAAAGCATGCAAAAAGCCTCCCAGAAAGGCTTCAGAAGCGGCCCAAAGTGCCGTGATTCTTACAACAGCATTGTTAAATACCGTCTTGGTGTTGACTGTGTTTTTGATATTTTGCATCAATGAACGGTTGTACTATTGGAACAAAAAGGAGGTTTCATTTTATTTATATCAGCAGTGGATGAAGTTGCGCCTTTGTATCTTCATAGCTGGTATGAACAATTCCGTTAAGCCCTAAACTCTTTGCCACATCTACAAAAACTCGTCTGTCGTCAATATAAACGCATTCATCAAGTGGAGCTTGTGTGATGTCAATAGCTAATTTAAATATACCAATATCCGGTTTTCGCAAATGCACGAAACTGGAAGAAACAAAGCAGTCAATGAAACTATTAAGTTTAAACTTATTAATCCGGTACTGGTTTATTTCTCTGCCTTCGTTGCTAATTACAACAATTCTTAAACGATATTTTTCTTTCAATTCCTTCATCAGTGCAAGCATATCTTGCAAGGGTTGTGAACAGGAATACATAAAGGTTTTGAAATCTTCTCTCAAAAAACTTCTGGGTTCGTAAAAAACCAAATAATCCAAATACTCATCAAGGGTCATTTTCCCAGTTTCGTACGCATCGAAAATAAGATGGTGGCGATCGTTAGTCTCCTGCATATCGAGGCCAAATTTTTCGACGGCCAAATTCCGGGCATTGTGATCCCAACCATTTGTAAGCAATACACCACCAATATCTGTGAACAGCGTAGATATTTTTTTAAGCATAGAAACAGTAGAATTTAAAGAGACGTCAGCCTCCTGTTAAAAAAAACTCCAATTAGGGCTTTGCCTTCTTATGCAACGGTAATTTTTTTCTCAAGATACACGTCTTGAATGGCATTTAACAAAACGATACCTTCCTTCATGGGGCGTTGAAATGCTTTTCTCCCCGAAATCATTCCCATGCCGCCTGCGCGCTTGTTGATGACGGCCGTGCGTACGGCTTCCATCAAATCTTTATTACCCTGAGAAGCACCGCCTGAGTTAATAAGTCCGGAACGCCCCATAAAACTGTTGATTACCTGATATCGGCATAAGTCAATTGGATTGTCTGTTGCTAATTTCGTGTACATCCGTTTGTCAAATTTTCCAAAGCTTACACCATCCGAATTGAGTGCAATGTATCCGCCATTGTTTTCGGGTAGTTTTTGCTTTACAATATCTGCTTGTATGGTAGCGCCAATATGATTGGCTTGTCCGGTAAGGTCGGCCGCTTCGTGATAATCTGTACCCTCCTTTTTGAACGCACTATTTCTAAGATAGCACCAGAGCACTGTTGCCATGCCCAGCTCGTGTGCCCGATCAAAGGCACGTGCGATTTCTGTAATCTGCCGGGTGCTTTGATCGGAACCAAAATAAATAGTAGCACCTACCGCAGCGGCACCCATGTTCCAGGCGCTTTCTACGTTTCCAAAAAGTATCTGATCGTATTTGTTGGGGTAGGAGAGTAGTTCGTTGTGATTGATTTTTACAATAAACGGAATTTTATGGGCATATTTTCTTGATACCGACGCCAGTACACCAAAGGTACTGGCTACTGCATTACACCCACCATCAATAGCTAATTTCAGGATGTTCTCTGGATCGAAATACTCGGGATTGGGCGCAAATGACGCTCCAGCACTATGCTCGATGCCCTGATCAACAGGAAGAATGGAGAGATAGCCCGTTCCAGCTAACCGGCCCTGGTTGAATATGGATTGCAGGTTGCGCAGGGTTTGTGAAGATCTGTTTGAAACAGTAAAAACACTGTCCACAAAATTAGGTCCAGGCAGGTGTAGCTGCTCTTTAGGGACTGTTACACACCTATGCTGAAATAGGTATTCATTGGGCTTGCCCAACAACTTTACTATTTGATTATAGTTCATAAAAAAATAAGTTGGTTTTATAAAAAAAATGTTGCAATACTAGGGGTTTGTACTGCCTGAATGCGACTTAGCATGAGACACCATTTAAAATCTATTTACTTAGTGAAAAGGTGCCCCGTCAACCAAATTTACGTTTTATTTTACAAAACTGCCTGAAAAAGTTATATAGAAGTGAAACTCCAGAGTGTTTAGTGTGCCATTTCGTTCTCTCCAAAGATCAGCTCTAACATTGAGAATAGGTCGGGATGTTTTATTTTCATATCCGATGGTTGCATAAAGAAATACTCCGATACAACGGCAAAAAATTCAGCTTTATTCGTTAATGCGTACGGGTTGATGTCAGATTTTCCTTCCTTTATCCGGAGCATTTCTATTTCAATACATTGTAACCAGCTTTTTTTGTGAGGAGGGCTTGGCACTACTTCGGGCACACCATCGGTTGCTCCATCCATTTTGTCAATCAAATGCACAAACTCGTGTATTGCCGTGTTAGATCTATTGTTGGGAAGCAGAAAGCCACCCCTTAAATCTGGCTGCGAAAGTATCATGATATTTTGTAGCGCTCCGTAGCCCACTTCGCCAATTATAGTTCGGTTATCACCCTGTAATCGGAAATCCGACGAAAAGGAATGTGGGTACAACAATATTTCCTGCACATTCGAATATTCCCAGTTTTTAAAATTGAATACAGGAATAGTGGCGGCTGCGGCAATCAACACCCTGTCCAAATCTTCTACCTTTGTTTTGATTCCGGTAATTTTCACTTTCTTCAAAAAAAAACGCATCCGATAAAGAAACTCTTTTCTTTGAATATCGTTTCGTTTTCTGTAAAAGTCAACATATTTAGTAAGAAGTGAGTGTTCTGTTTTCTCATCAGGCTGTGGTAAAGGTTTTTTCTTTCTAAACAAGAGATAAAATATGGTTAATCCAGTAAGGATAGCAACTGAAAAAAGGAGAATACTCATGATGTTTGAAAGATTATTAACAAGATTGTAAAAAAATATGTTGCAGAAATGGCACTCAAGAATCAACACGATAATTGCAGATCGAATATAGAAAGAAATCAGAAAAATAACAAATCAGAGGCTGGGGCGCTTTTTTGTAAAACCATGATTTCTTTTTCTGTGTTGTGTTGATGTTTTTTTTAGTTTATGTTCTGCTACAAACAAATCTCTTCCGTTTGACACAGGCCTTACAGGCACTTTAAAAACAATAAACAAAATGTCGTAGAATTTGCATGGACTTGACGGTTTGTTTTCCAAACGATCAACGAAAAGACTCTTTTTGAAAAGACGAGTAAACATACAAACCAATTTATTCCCAACTCTGAACGTTTCGAAAAAAGTTGGTTCCAATCATGTTTATAACAAAAGAGGCGGGTAGGTACAGCTAAATTAATTCTGATACGCAGGCTGTTTTTTCTCTTCATCAACCTTTGAAAGTAAACCGTTTTATTTATCGGTTATTTCAGTAATTGGCAGGCCAATAGCACCACTTGGCCCTTGAATATGTAATAGTGCGGCCAATGTTGGGGCAATGGCTGTCATACCAATGGGCTTGTTGGAGTGTCCGGGTTTAATCTTCCAACCCATCCAAACAAGGGGTATATGGGAGTCGTATCCGTACCAGGCGCTGTGTGAGGTGCCTTTGGAACTACCGCTATACCAGTTTGGTTCACCCACAATAAAATAGTCGCCGCTTCTTTTGTAATTGTATCCCAAAATTAAACGCTTTTTTTCTACCTCGGGTAGCACCGCATTTACAACCTCTCTTGTTGGGATAACGTGCGCAATGCCTGGCTGTTTCAAGAGTGTAGATTCCACTACAGCACTCACTGCTTGTCTGGTCACTCCCTTTGAATCAATCTCTTCCCAGTTCATATAGATCTGATAGTTGCTTAGGGCAAGTACTGGATTTTGGAGACCCAATTGTTCTTGCAGGGTCTTGGTTAGTATTTGAGATAATTTTTTACTTTCGAAAACGCCGGCAGGTATTTTATTTTCTTTGTGAAAACCAGCAGCACTTACCGCACCATGGTCAGCAGTAAGAAAGTACAGATAATTCCCT
>JBDHYK010000200.1:0-6288 GCA_039811305.1 Niabella sp. | reverse complement strand
AGGTGCCTTAAGCGATGAAACGGCTTCAGAGTTTACGGTTCCATTCGGGTTTAAGAATGAAATTCTGTTATTCAATGCAAAAAAGCGGTTGCCTTCGGGTTCTTTATATTCTATCGAAAAACCCACAAAGTCTATTGGCGGCTTTCCTTTTTTCCAATTCATCGCCAGTAGAAGCATTCCCTCGCCACGATGTGCTTTTAAACGGAACAATGCTTTCTTGTTCTTTCCAATAACCTGATAGTTTGTACTGCTCGCCATTTGAAAAAATTAAGAGTGTGATACAATAGGGTTCTAGGTTCTATTCAGAGATAAACGGCCTGCCCTGGTATTCGTTCTTTTGTTTTAGGTTTCATCTGTTTCCGCTTCGGTATTCAGTAATTCATCGTACAAAGTATTGGCTTTTACAAAATTACACCAATGACATTCTGATTTACCGCAGCCGGTGTAAAAATCTTTTTGTTGTATTTTTTGCCAGGTTTGGGTTATCTGTTCCTTTACTGTGGCAAGGTCTTCGGGTGTGAAAAAGATCTTATGTTTTATAAAATTGTTGTTTGCGTCCGGTTCTATAAAATCAAACTCAGTACTTATTACATTCCATGTTTTTTGCTCATAATTGTCTAACAACAATTTGTAGAAAACGGCCTGCCGCCAGTAATCGCCACCGACCGAGTTTTCTTTTTTTGGCCCTGTTAGTTTACTTTTCACATTGGAAGTACTGCCGGTTTTGTAGTCCACTACGTTTACCTCTTTACCGGTGAACTCCAATTTGTCAATCTTGCCGCTAACGGGCACTCCCTCGATGGTGATGTTGCGGATACTAAGTTCTACTAATACGATTTTATTCCATTGGTCAATATACTTGTTGTAGTAAGCCGGTAAAATAATACTTCCCTGTTCTTTTCTGCGCTTATACGATTCAGGTGTAAAACTTTCCCGATGGCGTTGCATAAACCAGTTAAAACTATCGAGCAATGTATGCACGGGAGGGAAACTGCCAGTTTCTTTCATGTTCCTGAACAGGGTTTCCAGAGCAAAATGTACTGCGCTGCCAAACTCGGTATTTTCATTTTTTCCGGATGGAATGCGCAACAGATTTTGGTAATAAAACTTCAACGGGCAGTCTAAGAAATTATTAAGCGCCGTTACGCTCAGTACAAATCGGCTAAGCAAGGGGTTAATAAAATCTTCTTCAATGCTTGCTAAAACGGGCGACTGCTCGGTGAACAAGAGTGTTTGAAACTGATAAATCTCCTCCTGGGTTAGAATTTTTTGTTCCACGCTGAGGGGATGTTGTTCCAGAATTTCGGCAAGGAACATGGAGGGCTCCAGCTCTTTGTTTTCGTTAGAGAACAACGGATACGTAATGAATAAATACTTTTCGGCGCGGGTGATGGCTACGTAGAACAGCCGGCGCAGTTCTTCGTCTTTGTCGGAATGGGGTTGAGACGAAAACACAGTATCGGGTATTTTATACCCTTTAGGAGACTTGTTTTTCTTTTCCCAAAAGTTAGCGTTGGAGCCGGCCAGAAAAACGTATTCAAATTCGAGGCCCTTGCTGCCATGTGCAGTGAGCAAGTTGACGCCTTTATCACTACCGGAAACACTGTACAAGGGTAGGCGCAATTTTTCTTTTTCCATTATGGCTAACAGGTTCACAAGTTCTTCAAGGTTCATTCGGGGCTTGCGGCGGTTTTCTTCTTTTACAAAATTAAAAAAGGCCGTAAGAAACTGCATCAGCTCTATTTTGTTTTCATGGTGCAGGATATAGGGCAGCACGCCGGCCTTCGTAACAATTTGGCTCAGGAGTTGCTGTATTGTCAGGTTCGACACATCGGCGATAAGCTGTTCGTAGGTTGCGCTAAAGTTTTTAAGGCTTTGCGGAAATTCTATATCAAACAGGTCTTTGGGCGGGGTATGGGCTTTTTCAAACAGCAGCAGGCGCAAAGAGCTAGCCGGATCTTTGAATTTTCTTCGGTTCACTTCTACGGTGAGTTTGGCTATTTCAATGCTTGGGTTTCGATAAAAGTCAAAGTGCAAAATTTCAAACAGCATCTCATCACCACCGTAAGGAACATCGTGTTCTGCATTGAGGTATTGCAAGATGGTTATAATTTTTTTAATGAAGGGTTGTTCTAATAAATCCAGTTCCCGTTTGCTTGTAAACGGTATGTTTTTCAAGCGAAAAAAATGAGCCAGTTCGGCACCGTATTTGTTTTCTTTGTAAATGACGGCAATTTTTCCCGGTGCTACACCCGTGGCAATGATGGACTCGATCTGCAAAGTGATTCCCACCATTTCTTCAAACGCAGTACTATACCTGTTTATCACCGGCAGGTGTTTCATGTGTTTGATGGAGGAGTTCGCTGCTTTCAGGTCTTTACTCAGCCCTGGCATTTGTTTAATCAGGCGCTCATCATTTTTCCCGATTAGGGATTTTGAGGCATCCAGAATCGGCTGGGTACTGCGGTAATTATTGGTTAGTACAATCGTTTTTAATTCATTGGAATATTGTTGGGCAAAGTCCAGCATGTTTTGCAGGTTGGCACCCTGAAAACGGAAAATGCTTTGGTCATCATCACCTACAATAAAAACATTGGGTTTGTCCCAGTAACTAATGAGCAATTGAATAATTTTGTTTTGGGTGCCGCTGGTGTCCTGAAACTCATCCACAAGAATATATTGGAAGGTTTCCTGATAGTGTGCTAACAAGGTTTTATTTTCTTCGAAGGCTTTTATTACCCAGTTGATCATGTCTTCGTAATCGTACCGGTTGTTTTTATGCATCAACCGCTGATAGTTTTCAAACTCATTTACAGCGGCGCGGGTTTTTTCTGCTTTTTTTGTTTCTTCTTCAATTTTATGTAGTTTAAGATCGCCGGGCTTGAAAGTTTTGTATTTTGTTTTGTAAATATATTCGTCTCGGTTGGGCAGGTCTGCCAGGTAGTGGTCTATTCTTTCGTTTATGTACTCAGGTGTCCAACCTTCTTTCTTCATGGTAGAAAATAGTGTTTTTAGGTTTTGGACTTCATAGTAGATATCGCCCCGATAGCGTTTCAGAGGATGGTTTTTTGGAAACGCATCAATCAGTTCTTTTAATAAGGCGATGGTTTCAAGTTCCGAGATGGGGTCTAATGCTGTTTTTTCAAACAGGGAAAGGTTGTCTTGTATTACATCATTGCAGAAAGCATGGTAGGTGTATATTTTTACTTTGTACGCCTCGGCTCCAATAAACTGTTGTAGTCTTTTTCGCATGGCTACTACACCGGCATCTGTATAGGTAAGGCATAAGATATTCCCCGCCTGTGTATCGGTGTCTAATAAAAGTTTTCCAATGCGGGCGGCCAGTATTTGTGTTTTACCGGTTCCCGGTCCGGCAATTACCATTACAGGCCCATCAAGGGTATCTACGGCGCTTCGCTGTTCTTCGTTCAACTTTTGATAAATTTCGGTAAATTTTGCTTCGGTCTTTTGTCTGTTACTGATCATAGTGGTATCAAAAACAAACAAGTTAGGAAAAATTTCTCTAAAAATTTAAACGAAAACTACCAAAAATGCCAAATTTCTCTGTTGTTCTTTTCAAGTCTGATTTAGGAAGTACTCTCCAAATAAAATCTACCCGTAAAAACTTCAAAATATTGTCAATACCGGTGCCAACCTCCATATAGGCTTTCCCGTTGAGCGATTGAAAATTATGCCCTTCTTTGAAGTTTAGATTTCTATTGGTTTGAGACAAATCGCCCCACAGGGCTTTTATGGTATAAAACTGCCGGATTTTTAGTTTTGGAACTAATCGGAAAATGCCATTACCTATATTATGTTCGTAGTTTATGCCTAAAAACCGGTCATGAACAAACTCGTACCGATTCATCATATTAAAGGCATATTTGTTGTAATAATACAATTCATTACCCGGTGCAACATCCAGAAAGGTATAGGGTGCAGCTCCAAAGGTTTTTCCCCCGTATAATTGAAAAGAGATTACCCCAAAGGGAGGCGTTTTGATGCGGTCTGAAATGCTTCCCGACAGTTTGGTATAGTTGTAATTTCCACCCAAAAATTTTGGGATTGCTCTTGAAACGGTGGCTTCTACAATGGGGTAGGGGCTACCGAGGCTGGTTCGGTAAAATTGAGATTCAATAAATTTTTCCTGAAAAGCAAAACGCAGGCGCAAAGAAGTTTCCAGGCTGGTGAGCTGGGTGATCTTGTCGCCAAAGTTGGCAGCCGATATCAGATTATATAATGGGGTGTAGCTTTTTCGGTTGACCGAAACCAGGGTAGAAAAGCCGGAACGTAATTCATTGAAAAACTCAAAACTGGCGGTTTCCAGGTTGATATATTTGCGTGGGATATTGGGTTTTCTGATCGCAAACGAGAAAATATTGTCTTGCGATATTTCGCCGTAGTATTGTTGTCCAAAATCCAGGTCGTTACGGTAGCCGATGTACCAGTATTGACGGGGGTCTTTTTTGGGAAGAAAAAAGAGCTCTCCCTTGCCCTTAACTTTTTTATCGGAAAAACCATAGGCCAGATAGGCGTGATACCGGAGTTTTTTGTTGAAATATTTATTACTTGCCACATCAAAGCGGGTACGGAAGCCTTCCCACCCATTACCGGAAAACCAGTTGAAAGCTGAGCCAAGCTCCACATTTCCTACGTCAAAATAGCCGGTAGTTAGAAAAACAACCTGTTTTGTAATTTTTTGATAGGTTGGAGTATTAATAAGGGTATCAATCATTTTAATGATTCCTTTCTCGGTGCGGCTAAGTGGCTCGTGGCGGATGCTATCCCAGTGTGCCCTTGTTTGTACCATGGCAAATGGCAGGGTGATTACTTCTTCCTGTTTCTTGTTTTCCATCAACTTATTGGTTATCGTACTGTCGTCCACGACAATATTCCGGTAGGTGCTGGTTTTACGCCCGATCACACCAGGGGTTTTATTACTGATTGGCGACACATCTACCACTAATTTTTCTCGCGATACAAACCAGTTTTCGTCGCTAAGTCGCTGAAACTCCTGTATGTAGCTGAATTTTTCCATGAAATTAATATCAGCAGACTTATCTAATGACAGGTTCATTTTTTGTATGGCAAAGGTGCCGCCATGCACCCAGCAGTCTCCTTCAAAGGTGTTCATGCCAATTCTGCGGGGAGTAAAAACCAGGCGATAGTAGCGCAGATCGCCAGATTTGAGGGTGTCTGTTACATAATACTTATAGTAAAAATCGCCGTTATCGCTGATCGGACTGATAAATTCTTTGTCGAATACCGGAATAAAGTTGTTATATACATTGATCACCTGATCCATTCCTCCAAGAAACTTCACAATGCTCTCATTTTTAACCCCATTGGTATTCACAGCTTTAATTTCTTCGCGCCTTTTCAGGGGTTTTTTCTGATAGTAATAGTCAGATACTACCTCGGTAAGATAGGTGGGTAATATTTTCAACCCTTCAGCCGTATCAATATTTTGGTTGATCAGTTCGTTTATAGGCCGAAACGGTTTGATGCTGGCAATTCGTTGCAGACTTTTAAAGTTCTTCAAATCCACTTCTAACTTGTTGTAGAGCTCGTAGGAAAAATTTTCGTATTTGTAACGGTTATTTTCCGGTTTATGCTGTACGATTTTCTTCCACAACCACAGCCCTTTGTCTATTTTTACAGATACTACTACGGCATCGTTTAGCGTACCACGTTCCAGCGGAACCGTTATGTCGAATTCGTTTTTGTTTTTGTCTAAAGTAAGAAAAAAAGGCTGAAACCCTACCCGGGTAACTACCAGCGTGTCCGAGGGCCAATGAGCCACCTGAAACCCAAAACGCCCGGCAGAATCGGTTATCATACCCACCGAGGTTCTGATAAACTGCACCGAGGCTAAAGGAATGGGCTCTTCGCTGTGTGCATCCTGCACTACTCCGCGAATAATTTTCTGTGCTCCTGCTTTTCCAGGGGCTACTAACAGAATAAGGATTAATATTGCAATAGCTTTTTGCATTTGTCCGGCAAATCTAATATAGTTTTAAAATTTTACGGGGCTTAAATATATTTGCCACTTCCTAACTTTAATACAAAATAACAAAGAGGTACTATGTTGTCAATTCGTTGCTTTGAGTTCAATCCGATTTTGGAGAATACGTATGTGATTTTTAATGAGGCCGGCCAGTGCTGTATTATTGACCCCGGCTGCTATTTTGAAGAAGAACGGCAAGAGCTGAAAAAGTTTGTTGAAGAAAATAATCTGGTACCGATCTGTCTGATTAATACTCATTGTCATTTAGACCATGTTTTCGG
>JBDHYK010000199.1:0-6310 GCA_039811305.1 Niabella sp. | reverse complement strand
AAATATCATATACAATATTCAGTTCGCTCTCTCGAGACCAACGGTGAACAATTTTCTTAATGCTACGCATTCCCTGGTTGGGATGCCCTGCATTTAAATCTAAAATTGCAAACCGAACTTCCTGCTTCCGCTCAGTAAACATTCTACAAAAATAACAAGTTTAAAAGAAATTGGTTGAAGTTTATTAACGAAATACGCACAATACCCTTCTTTTGTCTCGAAAAGCCGGTTAAAGGGGGTTGAGTATCCGTAATTTAAACCCAATAGCCCTGTAAGCCAATTCAGTTGTTCAGCGAGCTTAATCAGGAGAACTGGACACAAACCACCTGATGAGTAAAATAAAGAAAAAGAAGTATTAAAGAAAGCAAACGTATCTAAGCCTGTTACTTAGCATTGGTTACGCCATCGCTATGCCACCCATTTATTAAAAAAACGGAACAGACATCCGCTATATCCAAGAACTATTAGGGCACAACAGTTCCAAAACAACAGAAATCTATATACGCCTAAGCAATCGGGATATTCAAAAAATATTAAGTCCCTTTGATAATTTGCCGTAAAATAATTTTATATTTGGCTAAGGAAAAAATACGCAAGTTTTTTACGCCTATTTGTCAATATTGGCTAAATAGACGAAGGAAAATAGCGTATATTAGTAAGTTGGCGGCGAGCATAGAAAAACGATTTCAAATAATAATCAATGTAAACAAATTAATAAACTTGGCTGTATTTCTGACTGTAGAATAAGGAATTAAAAAACTAAAAATCCCACCGCACAAAATAATTTTCCTTTCGCTCATTGGCACATTTGTGGCTTTCCTCCTCCACAAATCAAACGCACAAAAGCCACAAAAGAGCCAATTTTCCAATACCAAAAAGAAAAGGCAAGCGAAAAAATAAACTTTTTTTTCTGAAATAGTTGTTTGTTCAAAAAAAGTATTTACTTTTGTGAGTGAATACTAACTAACATAAAGTTTTAAAAGTATGCAAGAATTTACAGATAGACAAATTGAGATAATGGAAGCGGCAACCAACCGTATTTCACAATATGGAATTCAAAACTTAACCATCAAGACATTGGCGGAAGATATAGGACTTTCCGAACCAGCGTTATACAGACATTTTAAAAGTAAAAACGAAATTTTATTAAGTGTTTTGGAGTATTTTAAAACGGAAATGCAAAATCGCATTCAAGCTATTCCATTTAAAAAGGAAGACACCTATCCCGAAAAACTTCGACTAATTTTCAATTCACAATTACAGACTTTCACAGATAAACCTGCTATCGTTAGCGTAATTTTTGCAGAAAGTATTTTCCACTTTGATGAAAGTCTGAGTAATAAAGTTGCGGAAATAATGGATTTAATGCAGAATTATGTTTCTGAAAACGTAAAAAACGGACAGGAAAATGGGCAATATAGCAAAATAATTGGTGCTTCAACCCTAACAACCATAATTATTGGCGGAATGAGAATGGCTGTTTTAAAATGGAAATTATCGGGGCACAAATCAAATTTAATAAAGGACGGAAAATCCGTTTTAGATGGAATTCTAAAAATGACCGAAAAATGAAAGAAAATCAAAAATTCACTGTATTTCACAGGCTATTGCATTGGATAATGGCAATTGCAATGCCCATTTTATTCATTACTGGCTTTTTGAGAATGTATTGGATGAATAAAAACAACATTGTTGCTGTGATTGAAAGTAAAACATCTGCAATTCCAAAGGAAGAAATGGCAGATATTGCTAAAACAATTCGAGAACCAATGTGGCAATGGCACGAACTTTTTGCTCACATTATGATTTTTTCTTTCATTGCTCGCATTGTCTATATGATTGTAAAGGGAATACGGTTTCCAAACCCTTTCAAAGCTAAACAAGTACTTAAAGAACGATTACAGGGATTCATTTATGTATATTTCTATTTATTTGTAGCTGTTTCTGCGTTTACAGGAATTTGCATTGAAAAGGATTTATTCTCTACTTATCACGAGTAAATTGAAGGCGTTCATAAATGGGGTATTTATTGGTTTCCCATTTTCATTATACTGCATTTAGCAGGGATTGTTGTTGCAGAATTTTCAAACAAAAAAGGAATTACCTCTAAAATGATTGGAGGGGATTAAATCACTATCAAACAAAAATAATTTATATGGCAACATTTGAAAAAGAAACAGTATTCAATCTTGAAGAAATGATTGAATACACAGACGGAGGCGTTATCAGCAAACAGGTAACCAAAAGTGCTGGCGGAAATTTAACATTGTTCTCCTTCGATAAAGAACAGGGTTTATCAGAGCATAAAACACCTTTTGATGCTATTGTTCAAATTCTTGATGGCGAAGCAGAAGTAACAATAAACGCTAAAGTGCATCATCTGAAAAAAGGTGATTGCATTATTATGCCTGCAAATATTCCTCACGCATTGAAAGCAATTGAACGCTTTAAAATGTTGTTGACAATGATAAAGCAAGATTAATTTAAACACTATTACCATGAACGGTAAAAACAACATAGCAATAGGATTTCTAACAATGGGCTTTTTTATGCTATACGGATTTCTATTGATTTATCTCCGTGATTTTGCACCTAACGCCAAAGAATGGGCAGAATTATACAGTATTGGAAAACATTTTGAGGCAAGACTTGCTCATGTGCACGGCAACTTATTTGCTTTTTTAAATATTTTGATTGGCTACTTATTAATTCAATTTAGAAATAAACTGAAACACATAAAAGTGATTTCCGGATTAGCCCTCGCGGGATTACTAATGCCAATAGGGATATTATTAGAAGTGTATTTAGGATTACCCCCAATTTTTGTGCTGATAGGTGCGGTGTCAATGACAGCATCGGTAGTATGGTTAGGCGTGTCCTTCTTAAAAATAGAAAAATTAGTTGATTTATAAATTGCACTTATGAAAAAATATCTTCCATATATATCTACTCTTATTTTAGCAGGCTTTGGTCTTTTAACTTTATTCCTAAGCTCTTCCGTTATTTTTGACTGGTTTGGTATAAGAGCCAAAGAGGGCAATTATGTATTGTTTGTGGTTTGGGCAAATTTTATCAGCAGTGTGCCTTATCTTTTTTCAGCCTATGGATTTCTAAAGTCCGAAAATTGGACTTTTAAATTGCTTTCTGCTTCCACAGTCATTTTGATTATTGCGTTTTTAGGTTTGCTTGTTCATATAAATTCGGGAGGCATCTATGAAACAAAAACTGTTTTCGCAATGATATTCAGAATTGGTGTTACCATAGCTTTTACGGCTATTGCATATTTTTCAATCAATAAAAGGAAATAAAAAAATTTATCTCATTATGTTAGTGAATACTCGCAAACTTATATTTAGCTTGATTATTTTATCAGGTTGGAATGTAGCCCAAGCACAAGAAGTTTGGACATTAAAACAATGTATTGATACGGCACAAGTACATAACAAGACTTTGCAAATCAATCGTAATAATATATCTATTAGTGAACAACGGAAAAAAGAAGCACAAGCAAATTTAATTCCAAAAATAACTGCCAATGCCGATTACAAGTACTTTGTGGAATTGCCTACACAGCTAATGCCGATGAATGCACTCAATCCTCAAGCACCCGAAGGGCAATTCAGGGATTTGCAATTTGGCGTTCCTCATAACATTAATGCTAATGTACAGTTGGCTATGCCTTTATATAATCCTCAGGTTTATGGTGCGATACAAAGCACACAAATTGTCAAAGAACTTACGGAATTGCAATATCAAAAAACAGAAGAACAAGTTTTATTTGACATTACAACGCTGTATTATAATGCTAAAATTATCGTACATCAATTGGCTTTTTTGGACAGCAATATTGCTAATACCGAAAAGCTGCTTAAGAATGTGCAACTCCTTAAAGACCAACTTTTAGCAAAAGGTAGCGATGTGAGCAAAGTAAAACTACAAGCTGAACAGCTCAACACACAAAGGCAAAATGTAAACAACAAACTCATTCAAGTTTTGAATGCGCTCAAATTGAATATGGGAATTTCATTAGAGCAAAACATTACTGTTCTTTCGGAAATTCAACAAGAAGTTTCATTAGAAAGTAATACAAGAAATGTATTGGATTTAAAAATTATCCAAAAACAAAATCAACTACTTCACAATGATTTAAAGACACTAAATCAGTCAAGATTTTTGCCTTCGTTAAACTTAATTGCTTCTTACGGAACAACAGGTTTTGGTTATGACAAGAAGCCTAACGATTTCTTGAAATTCTACCCTATTGGTTTTGCGGGCATACAATTAAGCTACCCTCTTTTTAATGGAACGGTTACACAGCGAAAAATCAATCAAAAGAAATTGGAGCTTGCCAACAATGAATTGCAATCAAAATTGATTACTGAAAAAAATGATATGGAGGTTGAAAATGCTATCCGACAAAAAACGATTGCACAATCCACCATCACGAATACCAAAAGTCAAATTGCTTTAGCTCAAACCATTTACGAACAAACCGTTTTGCAACAAAAACAAGGAACTGCAAATTTGACAGATATTTTATTAGTTGATAACGCTTTGCGAGAAGCACAGCAAAATTACTTAAATGCTGTCATCGACTTTTTAAAAGCTGATTTAGAGTTAAATAAATTGACAGGAAGAATTACGTCACCTAAAAATTAAGAATTACGAATTAAAAATTAAGAATATGAAAAAGATAATTTGGATAATAGCCGGAATTGCCATTGTTGGATTGGTGATTTTTAAATTGGTTAGCAACAAAATAACAACCGACAATAAGGTTTATCAATTTGATAAAGAAAAACCTGTTTTAGTTGGTTCGGAAACCATTCAACTAAAAAACTTAAATGTAGAAGGAAGTTTTACAGGAACTTTTGAACCCAACAAAGAAGTCAAGTTAAGTGCCGAAACACAAGGGAGAATAAACACGATTTTTGTGGATTTAGGTGATGTTGTTCAAAAAGGACAAACGCTTATCCAATTGGATAACTCATTGTTAAAGTTGCAATTGCAAACAGTAGAAGTGCAAATTGAGGGCTTGCAGGATGATGTAAATCGTTATACTATTTTAACAGAAGCCGATGCCGTCCAAGGCGTGCAATTAGAGAAAGCAAAATTAGGTTTAAAATCTGCTTATGTTCAAAAAGCTACCATTCAGGAACAAATTAATAAAACGACAATCAAATCGCCTTTTAGCGGAATAATCACCGCTAAATTAAGTGAAGTGGGTGCGTTTGCTGCTCCTGGAGTTCCCTTGTTACAAATTACGGATTTAAACACTTTAAAATTTACCGTAAATGTCGCCGAAAACAACTTAAACCAATTTAAACAGAACGAACAATACGCCATTTCAGCGGATGTGTTTCCAACTATTTCATTAAATGGAAAAATTACAATGATTGGCAGTAAGGCAAATATGGGGAATAGTTTTGCTATTCAATTTCAAGTAGAAAACACCAAACAATTGGATATAAAATCAGGAATGTTTGGGAAAGTACAGTTTTTACACAACAAAACGGAAAAAGGTTTTCTAATTCCTTCTTCTTCAATTTTAAATAATGAAGAAAAAACACAAGTCTATATCGTTGAAAACAACAAAGCAAAGTTACAAACAATCACAACTTCCAAGAATATTGGTGATAAGACCGTAGTAATAAACGGTTTAAAAGAAGGAGATATAATTGTTACAAACGGATTTATTAATCTTTTTGATAACGCAAATGTGGTAATTAAAAATTAATAGTTAAGAATTAAGAATATGAAAGAGAATATCATACAGCAAAAGAGTTTCGCATTTGCAATAAGAACAGTAAATGCTTACAAATATCTACAAGCAGAGAAAAAAGAGTTTGTTTTATCGAAACAGTTTTTACGCTCTGGGACGAGCATTGGTGCTAAGGTAGAAGAAGCAACAGGAGGTCAATCTAAAAAAGATTTTATTGCAAAAATGTCAATTACCTATAAAGAAGCGAGAGAAACCAAATATTGGATAAAACTTTTAGCCGCAACTGAATATCTTGAAAGTGACATATCAAAATCATTATTAGATGATGCAGAAGAATTGTGCAAAATACTTTCTTCCATTTTGTTGAGTTCAAAACAAAACAATTCTTAATTCATCATTCTTAATTTTTAATTGAACAAAATGAATATTACAGAAATATCAATCAAACGCCCATCGCTGATTATTGTGCTTTTCAGCGTGTTTGCCCTTTTGGGGATTATCGGATTTATTAATTTGAGCTATGAATTAATGCCCGATTTTAATCAACCCGTTGTAGTAATTAAAACCATTTATCCGGGTGCTGAACCC
>JBDHYK010000198.1:0-6322 GCA_039811305.1 Niabella sp. | reverse complement strand
TGATGGTAAGCCGATGATACCCATTTTTAAACTGCAATTGGTGAACTTTTTTTTCGATGCTCATGTTCCGGCTTTCTTCTTTTAAGTGCTTTTAAAATATCTGCAAATTTAAGTCCATAAAATGGATCTGTTACAGGACATTTTGAGGGAAATCCGCATTTCCTCCAATAAAATGGTTTCAAGGTATAAAAAATGGTTCAGGAATGAATAAATCTGTTCTCGGTCTTTTGTTTGGGCCTGATGATCATTCGGAAAGCCTGATCTTTACTGAAATAAGCGCCTAACCAGTTATAGAGTGTTCTGAGGCGGTTTCGGTAATTAATTAGGGAGGCTACATGAATAAATAACCATACGAACCAGGCAATAAGGCCATCGAAATGTATTTTAGGTTTTGGAAGGTCGGCCACTGCTTTGTTTCGCCCAATGATGGCCATGCTACCTTTGTCAAGATAGTGGAAGGGTTTCCAGGCCGTTTTGGGCCGCATCAAATTATTAGCCAGATTTTTTGCCTGTTGCAAAGCTACCTGCGCCACCTGGGGATGCCCATGAGAAAACAGGGGTTCATGTACCTGAAGGCAGGTATCTCCAAGTGCATAAATATTCTGAAAACCTTCCACACAATTGTATTCATCCACTTTAAGTCTTGTTCCCCTTCCGTATTGTTCCTTTGAAAAACCTGTAAACGTTTTTGCAGCCACTCCTGCAGACCATATTAGATTTTTGGTAACGATTGTAGAGCCGTCCGATAATACTACCGTGTCGTTGACAAAATCTTTCACCGTTACATTCAGTTTGATGGTTACACCCATTCGTCGAAGTGCTTTGTAGGAGTATTGTTGCGATTTTTCCGACATAGGGGAAAGAACCGCATCGGCGCCATCTATTAAAATAATTTCTCCCAAACCCTCTCCACTCAGCTCGGGGTAATCTTTTCTAATGATGTTTCTTTTCATTTCGGCAAACATTCCAGACAATTCTACTCCGGTAGGCCCCGCGCCGGCTACTACAATTGTAATGAGTTTTCGTTTTTCAGAAATTGAATCGCTTCGCGATGCTTCTTCTAATCTTTGAAGCAAAATATTGCGCAGCGCCAGGGCATCGCTCATTGTTTTCATCGGTAAAGAATTGTTTTTCACATTCTCAAGTCCGAAATAGTTGGAGGCAGCGCCCGTAGCCAATATCAAACTATCGTAGTGGATTTCGCCATTGGAAAGGATGACTTTGTTTTCTGCAGGTACAATTTCTAACAAATCGGCCATTCGAAATTTTATATTTTTCTTTCCCCTTAAAAATTTTCGGTAAGGATAGCTGATGGCGGAAGGTTCTAAAAATCCGGTAGCTACCTGATAGAGCAACGGCGGAAAAAAATAATAATTATTGCTGTCAACTAATGTAACAGCAGTTCCTTTTTTGTTCATTAAGCGGGAAGCTAAAGTGATTCCCGCAAAACCACCCCCTACAATTACAATTTTGTTCATCCTTAAGTTGTTGATGTTACGATAATAACAATCCGTACACTTAAAGGTTAGGACATTCGGGTCAAAACATTGTCAAAAACCCTTTTTGAATTGTTCGTAATAAGAGCCTGCTACCTACTGCCCGAAGTCGGTTACTGTGTGTTCCTGTTACCGGGTCGGTTTTGGGGTTTGCGGTTTTGTTTCTGTTGTGGATTGCTTTTTTGCTGGGTTGGTGCAGAAGCATTTGTGTTTCGGGAATTGTTTCCCATATTCTGGCTTTTTTGACGGTTTTGTTGCCTTTTCCTTCTGTCGGCATTATCCAAAGCTTTCAGTGAGGTTTGTCCCACCACATCCACAAATTCTGGTTCGGCCTCAACAATTTTTTTAGAAACAAGCTCCACGGCTTCTAATTCATCGGGTATGATGTTTTGGCGGTTTTGGGCTTTTATGGTCTTCACCCGTTCAATAGTTAGTGGGTAATGTTTGTTACTATCTGGTAGCGTGTACCACATCAGACTTTTGAAAATATCTTTCTTTATCAGATGGGCAGTACCTTTTCGTACCTGAAGCTGATCGCAGTCGTTGGGAAATGCTTGTAGCGCATCTAAATAAGTGTCCAGTTCATAATTAAGGCAACATTTCAGCCTGCCACATTGGCCACTCAATTTGGTTTGATTAATTGACAGGTTTTGATAACGGGCTACTGTAGTGTTTACCGATTTAAAATCCGTTAACCAGGTAGAACAACAAAGTTCCCGGCCACAACTACCAATGCCCCCAATTTTTCCAGCTTCCTGGCGAGCACCAATTTGGCGCATTTCTACCTTTACCTTAAACTCGGAGGCATATACTTTAATCAATTCCCTAAAGTCCACCCGCCCATCGGCAATATAAAAGAAAGTAGCTTTCCTGCCATCAGCCTGTATTTCTACCATGCTGATTTTCATTTCAAGGTTTAATTGCTTTGCAATTGCCCGGCTACGCACCATCACTTCTTTTTCGCGGGCTTTATTGATTCGGTATTGTTCTAAATCGCGTTCTGAAGCAGGCCGGAGAATTTTTTTCATGTCCGGGTTTTGCTCTTTCACCTTATACTTTTTCAATTGCAATCGAACAATTTCGCCTGTTAATGATACTTCTCCTACATCAAAACCACTTACGCCCTCTACTGTAACTCTGTCGCCTTTGGCATAATAATGCAAATCGGGGTTACGAAAAAAGTCCTTCCGGCTTCCTTTACTAAACGAAACTTCTATTACATTGCACCGATCTTCAACATCTACTAAGGGTATATCCTGAAGCCAATCATAGGTGTTCATTCTGTTACAACCTCCACTGCTGCAACCATTTTTATTAAGACCGGCACCATTGGCAGTGCCACAACTTGTACAACCCATTTTTAAAACATTGTTTTTATAAAACCTCCCGGAAAGAACAAGATACTCCTGTTTTTTTGGTAGCCTTTATTCCTTATGAACAAAAGGCACGCTCCCCCGCCCCAGGTTTAAAAATTATATGCCTCAACCGCAACCTTCTAAAGGAGTTACGTCTCCGCTTGGGCATCGGCACCGACCTCTTATAGTAATTCAGAAAACGGCAAAAGCAATAGGGGGCAGGTTTGTAATAGTAAAAATCATCGCCGACAAGGGCAACTGCGTTGCTTTTTATTATTTTTTACCCTGAAAATCAATTTATTATACTACTTGATGTTTTGCTGAAAATTACCTTTACTCACCTCCCCGGTTACCCATCGCCACTAGTTTCATTCGGGATCCGAATGCCTCAATCGTTCAAAAATACAATTTTATCCTTAATGATATGATAAAATTTAAGGGTTAACGCCATAAACAGCATTTTACCATTTGCGTTTCTTTCGATGTAATAGATTGCTTTTTCCAGCTCTTCCACAATAGCTTGTTGTTGTTCTCTGTCTGTGATTCTATTGAGCCGTTCGGCAAAATCCGCTTCTTTTTCGGGGTACAGATTCCTGTTGTTGGGAAATACAGCCAGTCTGATGGCTAATTGTAACAAATGAACAAAATAGGCGATAAACTGCTTTTGTTTCTCACGACCTAATTTGTTGATTTCCTCTACCCACTTTACTTGTGCTGAGGGGCCTAACCGGGTGATGGCAGCCAGCCAGTTTCGTAGTAAGGCCTGCCAGTCTTCTTCAGCGTCTTGTGCCATCTGTTGCGCTTCCCGATAATTGCCCAAACTCACGGCAGCAATTTTTGCCGCTTGTTCCGGTTCTATTTTGTTTCTTTTTATAAGTGCTTCGCAAATAGCAGCATCTTTTAATGCCGGTACTTTAATTATCTGGCAACGGCTTAAAATCGTAGGTAATACCTTGGCGTCATTTTCTGCAACGAATATGAACACCGTTTTTTCGGGTGGCTCCTCAATCAGTTTCAACAGCCGATTGCCTTCGGCACCCAAAAATTCGGGCATCCACATGATGAGCACTTTATAGCCCCCTTCAAAACTTTTTAGATTCAGTTTGCTAATGATATCGTTACACTCATTAGCAGTTATATTGCCTTGTTTATTCTCAATGCCGATAAACTGTAACCAGTCGTACACATTACCATAAGGAGAACTTTTAATAAACTCCCTCCATTGATTAATATAATCGGTGCTGATTGCCGGCCGGGATAATTTATCGTTTTTTATGGTGGGGTAGCTGAAATGAACATCAGGGTGTATCAACTGCTTCATTTTCAGGCAGGAAGCACAGGTTCCGCAAGCTACTCCTGCTGGTAGCGACGATTTTTCGGGAGCTTCAGTTGTTGGGTTTGAAAATAATGAATTTTCAAACAAATCGGTACTTACGATAGGGCTGGTTTTCATTACCTGAGGGCCAAAAACCCTTTCGCACACAAGGGATTGTACAAAAGCCAGCACTAAGGGCAGGGCTCCGCTACCTTCTTTACCCAGGAAAAGGAGAGCATGGGCAAGCCGGTTGCTTTGCATCAGTGCCGGCAGCTCTCTTTTTAACTCTTCCTGACCTATTACATCCGAAAATTGCATGGACAAATGTAACTTTTAATCAACAATATTCGTAGAAACCCTGGGAATATGCCCAAAACTGGTGTAGGGTGCTGTTTTCCAATTCTTGGTGGAGAAAGCAGACTCCTGGTGTTTTTTATAAAATCACCAGAACAAGAGGTTTCCGTCGAATCTGAAATATATTTCCTTCAATTGGCTTGTTCCTGTCTCATTTTCCTCCGGTGTTTTTAGAACAGCAATAAACTTTTAACAAAATGCGGCGTCCAATTAGTGTTCGCAATACTTTAACAAAATGCGCAAAAGTTTTAATACCGTATATCATCTAATACCCTATTGGCACACATTAAAATTCTAATAATCATGAAAAAGAAAATAATCGTTTTTTTAGCGGCTTTGCTGGGTGCTTTTGCAATGCCTTCGCTACAAGCGCAGCAAATACCCCAACGACAAAATGAGGGCGTAAATAAAATGAACAGCAAAAATTCTCAAAAAGCTGTATTGAAAGATTTGAACCTCACCGCTACCCAAAAAGCTGAAATGAAAGTGCTGCAGGAAGAAGGCCGAAGCCAAATGCAGGCCATTCAAAACGATAAAAACCTGAGCCAGCAAGATAAGAAAGCAAAATTGGAGGCTCTTAGAGAGGCTCAAACCGTAAAAAGAAATGCCATCCTAACTCCCGAGCAAAAGGCAAAAATTGAAAGCCAAATGAAGGAAAGGCAAGCCAATGCCGGGAAAAATGGCCAAAGAATACAACAAGGCAGGCAGGGAATCAATTCCCAGGGCAGAAGGCGCATGTCTCCGCAAAACACACAGTCTAAAAATTGGGACGCCTTGAACCTCACCGCCACCCAAAAAGCCGAAATGAAAGTGCTGCAGGAAGAGGGCCGAAGCCAAATGCAAGCCATTCAAAACGACAAATCCCTGAGCCAGCAAGATAAGAAAGCAAAATTAGAGGCTCTTAGAGAAGCTCAAACCGTAAAAAGAAATACCATCCTAACTCCCGAACAACAAGCAAAATGGAACGCAAACAGGCAAACGATGCGTGGCCCTGGAGATCGAAACCTGCGTTCGAAAAGACCGTTACCAACACCCACAAATTCATAATCATTGTATTTTATTCCTCATTTAAAAAATTTAAAAGTATATGAAAAAAACAATCCTTCTTGCAGCCGTTCTAAGTGTGTTTACTATTTCGGCTACTTATGCACAAAGTGAAGCGCCTGCAAAAAAAGAAAAAACAGAAAAGACAGAAAAGAAAAAGAAAGATGAGAAAGCCCAGCCAACCAGGGGCGACAACCGCAACCCCATGGCCGAGTTAAACCTTACAGAAGACCAACAGGCTAAAATGAAAGTAGTTTCTGATGAATCCCGTGCCGGTTCTGAAGCCATTCGAAATGATGCCTCACTTAGCGATGAACAAAAAAGAGAAAAAATGATGGAATGGAGAAAAACACAAAACGAAAAAAGAAACGCGATTCTAACACCCGAACAAAAAAAGAAATGGGATGAAATTATGAAAGAAAGGCGCGGTAATGGCAATTGGCAACAGCGTGGTCAATAATTTTTAAAATCTATTCTAAAGAAGCCCCGAAAAAAAGGGGCTTTTTTATGGCCTTTCAGATTTTTTAACCTTTATTAGAACCCCAATAAAAAAGAACCTATTTTAAAAACACGCCGCGGTAATGGAAAATTGAAACGCGAAAAAAGTGCAGGAGTTTGGTAACTGCAGTACCTCTTTTGTACCCAAGCAAGTTTGAAAGCTATTTTCCTCCATGAATTTGAGGACCGTATTTTTAACCTGAAGACTTTCAATAAAGAAATACAAGGTTGTTCTTTTGCTTATATCTATTCTTTTTTAT
>JBDHYK010000197.1:0-6333 GCA_039811305.1 Niabella sp. | reverse complement strand
CTGATCGGTAAAGGCCGCGCATTAGAGCTGTTGCTTACAGGGAATATGATTGATGCCGTTACTGCTTTTAATTACGGGCTGATAAATCACCTGGTGTCGCCAGAAGAGCTTCTGCCCAAGGCTAAATCCTTACTCCAGGTCATCAATAACAAGGCGCCTTTGGCAATTGCCGCTTGTATTCGTGCTGCGAACCTGGCATATGCTCCCAACCAGGCGGGTTATCAGGAAGAGGCAGCACAGTTTGGGAAACTAATTGTCTCCAATGATGCCAAAGAGGGAATTATGGCTTTTTTAAACAAAAGAAAACCGGCTTTTAAAGGAAATTGACTTGAGAATACCCTACCTAACCGAAAAGCCATTGTATTGAGCCGGCTCGACTTTGCGGCCAAAACCTTTTTTGTTCTCAAACAAAGCCTCAGTTTCTCGTTTCAAGCAAAAAAAATGATACAAACTTCTACACTTCAGTTTTTAAATCACCTTAAGCAGAACAATAGTAAACCCTGGTTTGATGCGCACCGCACAATTTATGAAGCCGCCAAAGAGGATTTTTTGGGTTTTATCAGCCGTGTTATTCAAAAATTGAGTACTACCGAAACGGCCCTGGCAGACCTGAATGCAAAAGATTGCATCTTTCGAATCAACAGAGACGTTCGTTTTACGAAAAACAAAAGCCCCTATAAAACCAATTTTGGCGCCAGCATAAAACTGGGCGGGAAAAAATCGGACTTTGCAGGCTTCTATTTTCATCTGGAACCCGGTGAAAGTTTTGTAGGGGGTGGTTTATGGATGCCGCGGGCAGAGCAACTTGCCAAACTGCGCCAGGAGATAGATTACAATTTTTCTGATTTTAAAAAAATCATAAGCTCAAAAGCGTTTACTTCCTGTTATGGCAGCCTGGTTAGTGACCCGGCGCAGAGCCTGAAACGAGTGCCAAAGGGATATGAAGCCAACCACCCGGCCGCCAACTATTTAAAAATGAAGAGCTTTATAGCGCAAATCTCTTTAACAGACAAGGAGCTGAAAAATCCCGGGCTGCTACCTAAGGTGCTCCATGCTTTTCTCGTTCTAAAACCGTTGATTGATTTCTTAAACGTACCCTTGATGGAGGAATAACTGCAAAAATACTTTGTGTAACGTCTTTTTATGCTAAAAGTCTGTCAATGCGGGCTGCAAGTTTTTTGTCGTTTTCTGTTATCTTGTTTCCGGCATCATGTGTGGTAAGCCATATTTCCACCTTATTATAAACGTTTTTCCATTCCGGATGATGGTCTGCTTTTTCTACTTCCAGGGCCACCCGGGTCATAAATGCAAATGCTTCGCTGAAGTTCTTAAATTCAAATTTGCGATAAAGCCGATTATTTTCTTCTGTCCACATAAATTTCAAAAGATTGATTTTAAAACTTGTTTTTTCTCCGAATGTTTTGGAAACATCGAGATTTAAAAGAGCAGGCGTTCTTTGTTCTTTATTTTCTCTTGGGTTAGCTCGGTTACTAATTGCACATCAGGGAGTTCTCGAATTAACAGAACTAATTGTTTAACGTATTCGTCTGAAACTTCTTCGTTTTTCATCAACCATAAAAAGTCCAGGTGCTTAAATTCGGGTAAGAGATACTCTCCATCAAACTGGTTATTGTACAAATAGTGGCATAAAAACCCATTGGACTCGCAATATTCATATACCGAAAAGTAATACTGCCTGTTTTTTCGTTTCAACTGTATTTCAATTTCGGAATTAATTCTAAAGTCTAAGTTTAGCAGTTTGTTCAGTTTCCAGCAAAAACGATAGTCTTTTACAGCGGTAACGATACCCAGAAGTCGTGTTTCCTCAAAAAAGGCTTCTACAATATCATCATTTTTTAAAGAAAAACGTTGAACCATCATCGCTATCATTTAAAAGTAACTTGCGCATGCACTTCTTCGGCACCTCTTTTGAATTTTAAAGTAGTGGTATCTCCTTTTTTGAATTTATTCAGTGCCTTCATATAGCTGTCCATGTCTTTAATTACAAAATCGCCCAAGGCCGTAAGGATATCTCCTGCCTTCACTCCCGCCAGAGCTGCTGGCCGCCCGTCGGTCACGCCATCGGCTTTCACCCCGTCGCCGGAAAATGTATAATCCGGCATGATGCCGAGCGTAACGCGAAAGGAAGTGGTGGAAACCTGTGTTTCGCGTGTTTTTAAAAAAGCTAATTTGGGTTCTGCATTCAGTGCTTTCACTGTTTTAAGAATATGCAACACAATTTGTGCAGCACCTTTATAATTTATTTTGTCGTAGTCGTCAGATGGTTTGTGGTAGTCGTGGTGCAAACCTGTAAAGTAAAACAACACGGGAATATCTTTTCGGTAAAACGAGGTGTGATCGCTGGGGCCAGCGCCACTGGAATCAATTTTAATAGTAAAATCTTGAGTAGGTCCGTTTTCAATTACCGAAGCCCAGAGGGGAGATGTGCCATACCCGCCGATAGTGAGCGCTTTGGTACTGTCGTTCAGCCTTCCAACCATGTCCATATTTATCATGTAGTTGACGTTGTGGATGGCGATGGTGGGGTGGTCAACAAAATGTTTGGAGCCAAAAAGCCCTAATTCCTCTGCCGAAAAGGCAATGAAAAGATAATTGTTGTTTGTAGCGGTTGATTTTTTCAAAAGTCTCGACAATTCGATGAGTGCGGCCGTACCGCTGGCATTGTCATCTGCTCCATTATGAATTAGTCTTTCTCCGGTTCGCAACATGGAGCCTCCATCTTCGCCATACCCCAAGTGGTCATAATGGGCGCCTAATACTACGGTGTGGGCAGCTTTATTATCTATAAAACCGATCACATTGTAAGCTGTTCGACTCCCTTCAATAATATCGGTGTTTAAAGCAAGTTTCAGCACTTTGTTGGGTTCTTCAAGGTATTGCTTAACACCATTTTTTGTGAAATACACCACAGGAACCGAAACAATCTCAGATTTATCTCTTTTATTGAAACTGATATCTTCATCGTTTCCCGAGTTATAAAAAATCAAAGCACTGGCGCCTTTCGCAATTGCATCCTGAGTGATGGCGTATAAAGCCTGGTAGGTGTCAAAATGTGGGTTGTTTGCATTGTCCTTCAAGGTGCCGGAAATATCAATAAACCAAGGTTTGTTTTTATCCTGTGCCTGAATCGTTGAGGTGGCGGTATAGGTGCTATTGGCACTAAAGGGCATCACAAAATAATCTGCAGGTGCCTGCAGCGGTTTACCATTAATAGTAATTGAGTTTTTGGGTGTCATTTTCCGGCCTTCCTGGATTTCAAAGGGTTGAAGAAAACCCTCTTCTCCTTTAGGAAGCAAGCCGTTGGCTTTATATTGTTGGATGATATACTCACGGGCTTTTTTTTCGCCGTTCGTGCCTGCCCTTCGGCCTTCTAATTTATCGTCGGCCAAAAAGGTGATATGGTTTTTTAGTGCTTTTTCAATGCTGCGAATGGCGGGTTGGGCAGCAAGGAAGGTAGTAAAACCAATACTACAAAAAATCAGTAAAACTCTCTTTTTCAACATATAAAATACAGGGATGGGTTAAAAAACTGAACTACTACAAAGATATTTATAAAACGGGTAGAAAAAACATCTTTGCAAGAAAGCGAAGTTTTTGTTTCTGTGGGCAGATTCGCTTGCCACTCAATGAAATGAATGGAACAAGTGGGTAGCGCTTTGCTTCGCACGGAAAATAAACTACGAACCAATGCCGTAAATGCGCAGTTTTTGATCCTAAACTGATGAAACTCCGCATTTCGTAAATGTTCTGAACAAATAGCTCCTTATTTTTGTCAACTTTCGTAAAGTGAAACAGGAAAAATTACATATTGCATTAGTGGGCAACCCAAACAGTGGAAAAAGTTCTTTGTTTAACGCTCTGACGGGGCTAAATCAAAAGGTTGGCAATTTCCCTGGGGTTACTGTGGATAAGAAAACCGGGATGACGCAGATTGGAGGTCTTGCGGCACATGTTATAGACTTGCCGGGAACCTATAGTCTGTATCCGAGAAGGCTGGATGAGGAGGTTTCCTACAAAGTGATGATGCACCAGGATTCAGAAATTCAGTGCGATGTAGTTGTGGTGGCTTGTGATGCCAGCAGCCTGAAGCGTAATTTGTTATTTTGTTCTCAAATAATAGACTTGAAACGCCCGGTGGTTATTGCTCTTACAATGGCTGACCTGGCGCGAAAAAAGGGAATCCATATTGATACCCATGCTATGGAACGGGAGTTGGGTGTGCCGGTGGTTACCATCAATCCCCGAAAAAATAAGGGGATCGGAACTTTGAAGAAAGCCATCGAACTGGTTGCGGAAAAGCTGTATAAACCGGCGGCACGAAATTTCATCGAGTCGGCAGCATTAGCCCCGGAGGCAGTTGAGACGGTACAGGAAATAGTTCCCGGCATCAGCGATTACGAAGCGATTCATTACCTGATTAACCACGAAACCTTTCATTTGTCCGATGCTGTTCAGCAGGCAATTGAAAGTACAGAAGAAAAGTTTCATTTCAATCCTACCCGTACCCAGGCTGAAGAAATTTTACAGCGTTACAACCGAATCAATCACGTATTAAACCAGTCTGTAAGCTTTCCCGATCCCAATAAAAAATCTATTGTTACTGAACAGCTCGATAATATTTTTCTGCACCGTTTTTGGGGCTATATTATTCTATTAGGGGTTTTGTTTTTATTGTTCCAGAGCATTTTTTTAATTGCGTCCTACCCCATGGATTGGATCGAAAGCGGAACCGCTGCTTTCAGTGGCTGGTTGAGCCAGGTACTGCCTGAAACGTATTTTTCTGATCTTTTGATAAACGGTGTAATTGCCGGCTTAGGGGGTATTATAATTTTTATTCCCCAAATTATGATTTTGTTTGGCCTCATCACCCTTTTGGAAGATACGGGCTATATGGCAAGGATCAGTTTTCTTACCGATCGCATCATGCGCAGTGTGGGTTTGAATGGGAAAAGCCTGATGCCCATGATCAGCGGGTTTGCCTGTGCGGTACCGGCTATTATGAGTGCCAGAAGCATTGAAAACCGAAAAGAGAGGTTGTTAACGATATTAGTAACACCCCTGATGAGCTGTTCGGCCCGGCTTCCGGTATATATAATTTTAATTGGCTTAGTTATTCCACCTACTTATTTTTTAGGATTTATAAATGTACAGGGTTTGGTAATGATGGGCTTATACCTGTTAGGCCCCCTGTTTGCCATGCTGGTTTCCTTTATCGCTAAGTTTTTCATTAATATTACAGAGAAAAGCTTTTTTATACTTGAATTACCTTTATACAGGGCGCCTCGATGGAAAAATGCCCTGCTTACGATGGTAGAGAAAGCAAAAATATTTGTGGTAGAAGCGGGGAAAATTATTATGATGATCAGTCTGGCCCTATGGTTTTTGGCTTCTTTCGGTCCTAAAAACCGGATGCATGCAGTGCATCAGGAGTTCGAAACGGCCTTATCTCAGCCCAATGCTGATAAAAACCAGTTAGAGGAAGATTATGCTGCAGCCCGATTGGAAAATTCCTTTGCCGGCATCATGGGCAAGGGCATCGAACCCGTAATCCGACCGTTGGGCTTCGACTGGAAAATTGGTATTGCGCTGATTACTTCCTTTGCAGCCCGTGAGGTTTTTGTGGGTACCATGGCCACCCTGTACAGTGTGCAGGACGATGGAAAAGAGAATCTTGCCTTGCGTGAAAAAATGCGAGCGGCAACTTTTAGCGATGGGAACAAGGTATTCACACTGGCAACAGGAGTTTCGCTTATGTTTTTTTATGTGTTTGCCATGCAGTGCATGAGCACCCTGGCCATTGTAAAGCGGGAAACCGGATCCTGGAAATGGCCGATGATTCAATTGGTGTACATGACGGGTCTGGCCTATATTATGGCCCTTTTAGCCTATCAACTACTGAAATAAAAATCGCCTGCCTGTTTCTTTAGGGTGTTCAGATTAGGGATCCTGGGATAGAGAATGGGGTTTACCGAGCCTGCTATTTTTTTATTTCTGTGTCCTGCTCCTCATCTACCAAAAAAACATATACTTCTTTGGGGCCATGCACACCTACAACTAATGTTTTTTCAATATCAGCTGTGCGGCTGGGACCGGTGGCAAAGGTAATAAGCGAGGGAATGGAGGCGCCGTATTTTTCCTTAATACCTTCTAACGCATCTCGGATATCATACACCAACTGATTGGAAAAGGCGATGCAAATATGCACCGGTGCATACACACTGGTGTTGCGGCCGCTTAGCTGTGCGCTGCTCATTACCACACTACCCGTACGGGCTACTAAGTATTCGCATCCTGTTATGGCCACATCGCAGT
>JBDHYK010000196.1:0-6353 GCA_039811305.1 Niabella sp. | reverse complement strand
CTTCGCTGGCGGATGTATCCACGTTCATCACCAATGCCCTGCAATCACTGACCCCCGATACTGTCATTTCTACATGCAGATTCCCATATGTTTTTCAATATCTTAATTGGACTATCTAATAATTATATTTAGTATAAGAACACAAGGCAACCCAAGATCTTCCATCTTCGAAGTACGAAATACTCCCGGTTTTCTAAAGGTTCTTTGACTTGCAACACAGCCATTCTTTAAAAAAAGGACGCAATACTTACAAAATTCAGCAACGACTCAGAACCCGAAATAAGGCTCCTCTGTAATAATTGTCAAACCAAAAAAGATCTTTTTTCTCTGAAAGGGGTATTTTCCGATAGCAGGAAGCAGCAACGGCAGTTGGTTTTCAGTTTTCGAATTCGAACGCCTCTGAAACAGCAGGATTTGGTTGTTACGATGCCAGAATACTGCCAGTGGTTTTGTAAGATTTGTTATAGATGAACAGGCAGGAACCATTTTTTATTTTTTCAATAATGGGTCGGTTCAGTTGTTCGGGAACGGCGGGGCAGCCGTGGCTGCGGCCAATGTAGCCCTGGGCATTGATAAAAGACTGACTTACATAAGGGGCGCCATGCATTACGATGGCTCGGTTATAGGCATTGTTGTTTAAATTCTTTTCCAACCCAATAAGTTTTAGCGAAAAACCATTACTTCCCGAATAGGTGCCTTCGGTAATGTAAAACCCAAGGCTGCTTTTGTGAGAGTTCTGTTTGTTGCTGAAAGACTGAGCCCACTCTTTCCCTGTGTTCATACCATGTGCTACCCAGGTATTAAACAAAATCTTCGTATTTTTTATGTCTATAACATAGAGCCGCTTTTTATAACTGGGCTGGTCGAAATCTATAATCGTCAAAATGGAGTCATTTTTAAGCTTTCCAGCCGAAGTCATTTCGTTCCAGCCCCGTACCGCCCAGTTAAAAGCATCTTTCGATAAGCCCTTCAGTTCCAGATCCAGCGTTTCGAACACAGCTTCGTAGCTATTGTATTCTGAGTAATTTGTAGAAGCCTTTTCCATCAACGATGACAACGGGGCGTTGTTCTGCGACTCTGCAATTGGCTTCACATTCCAGGAAATATTTGTCACCGCCACACTAAATAACAGCATCAGTGGTAAATTCCTTTTAAAAAATATTCTCATTAAATTTCCTTCAATTAATTAATTCAAATAATAGTCAACTCGTATGTGTTGGTAGTTTTAAGGAGCGAGATTTCACCAAAAAGGCACTTACCAAACGGTTATTGAGTAATTTTTATTGTCCTGGGAAAAAACTTTAACATTTTTTCACAATTGCAATTGAAGCAAAAGAGCAGATTCGCAGAGTCAACATACTATTAATCAACACGATAGCCTATTTAACACTACTATTTTAAGGGAAAGGTTTCGTAACAATACGTTCCATTCTGGCTACAATGAAAAAAAGACAGCAAATGAGGGTAGGTATCTCCCGAATAGATCGGAAAATTTCTCATTTCACTTCGTTCTATTTGAGATGATTGTTTAAGCTGATATTCAAATCGTTACGATCTTTTAATCCGTAATTATATGGTGTAAAAGTATTTGCTGAGTAGTGTTAGGACGAAACCTTCCTTCAACAAGCTTTAAAGCATCTCCGGCTTTAAGTAAGTTGCGGTGTAGCTGTTTTCGCAGTTTACGAGTTGTTCGGGAGTGCCTTCAAATATAACTTTTCCTCCCCCATCGCCGCCTTCGGGTCCCAGGTCAATAATATGATCCGCCAATTTTACCACGTCCATATTATGTTCAATTACCAGTACCGTATTGCCACGATCCACTAACTTATTTAAAACCTGCATCAGGTGCTTAATATCTTCAAAATGGAGTCCTGTAGTAGGTTCATCTAAGATATAAAATGTTTTGCCGGTATCTTTTTTTGACAGCTCGGTGCTCAATTTCACTCTTTGGGCCTCTCCCCCACTTAGTGTTACGGCACTTTGCCCCAGGGTAATATAGCCCAAACCCACCTCCTGCAAAGTTTTTATTTTTCGATAAATTGAGGGTACCGCCTGAAAAAACTCTACTGCGTCATCTACCGTCATACTTAAAACATCTGCTATAGATTTTCCTTTATAGCGTATTTCAAGTGTTTCCCGGTTGTAGCGTTTGCCATTGCACTTTTCGCAGGGAACATACACATTCGGCAGAAAATTCATTTCGATCGTGCGCATGCCCCCGCCTTCGCACACATCGCAACGCCCGGTTTTTACGTTAAAAGAAAACCGCCCCGGTTTATAGCCTCGAATTTTTGCTTCAGGTACCGATGCATAAAGCATTCGGATATCGGTAAAAAACCCGCAGTAAGTTGCCGGGTTACTGCGCGGCGTACGGCCTATCGGCGATTGATCTACTTCTACAACCTTGTCAATATGCTCTAAGCCCTGTACCGACTGATACGCCAGGGGTGCTGTTTTAGAATGATAGGCGTATTGGGATAAAATGGGATAGAGAGTTTCGTTGATTAGGGTGGACTTCCCACTACCGCTTACACCTGTAACTACAATCAACTTGCCTAAAGGGAACTGTACCGATACCTTTTGTAAATTATTTCCGGTGGCGCCCAGTATTGTTATATAATTTCCGTTTCCCTGCCTTCTTTCCTTTGGTACTTCAATTTTCAATTGTCCGCTAAGGTATTGAGCCGTAAGGGTTTGTGTTTTAAGAATGTCCTCGGGTTTTCCTGCTGCCATAATTCTACCACCGAAATGACCGGCCCTGGGGCCAATATCTATCAACTGATCTGCCGACAACATAATATCTTTGTCATGTTCTACCACCAATACGCTGTTTCCAATGTCTCGTAAGTGTTGTAACGAATGGATCAAACGGTGGTTGTCGCGCTGGTGCAACCCTATTGAGGGCTCGTCTAAAATATAAGTAATCCCCTGCAATTGCGACCCGATTTGGGTGGCTAAGCGTATGCGTTGCGATTCGCCGCCGCTTAATGTTTTTGAAGGGCGGTTGAGTGTAAGATAGGTCAATCCTACATCCAGTAAAAATTGCAGGCGCTCCCTGATTTCTTTTAAAATATCTTTGGCAATTGCGTTCTGCTTTTTTGAAAGACGAAGTTCAATACCATCTAACCAGGCGGCCAGGTTGTCGAGATTCATATTACTAAGTGCAGCAATATTTCGGCCATCTACCCGAAACCAGAGACTTTCTTTTCTTAAACGTTGCCCTTCGCAGGTACTACAGGGTTTCATCTGCATAAACTGTTGTACCCATTCTTTTAGCCATTCGCTGCTTGCGGTAGAAGAAAACCATCGTTTCAACATGGGAATGATACCTTCATAACTACCGGTATAAAGATCGGGGATGGTTTCGTCATCGGTATCTATTTCTAAGGATCCATTACTATTTTTATCGCCGTACAAAAGCAAGTCCAACTGCTCTTTGGGAAGCAGTTGAATGGGTTCATCTGTTTTAATTCTATGTTTTCGGGCATAGTAGATTACCTGCTGAAACACACTGGCCTCCCGCTCTTCACCCAAGGGGGCAATACCACCTTCTTTAATACTTTTCGTTTTGTCGGGCAGCACCAAATCCAAATCAATGGTATATACATTTCCTA
The DNA here is from genome assembly GCA_039811305.1 of Niabella sp. Taxonomy (GTDB): domain Bacteria; phylum Bacteroidota; class Bacteroidia; order Chitinophagales; family Chitinophagaceae; genus Niabella. The sequence continues at coordinate 2,739 of JBDHYK010000196.1, read as the reverse complement.
AACCTTTACAGGTTGGGCAGGCGCCGTAAGGCGAATTGAAGGAAAAAGCATTGGGAGAGGGTTCCTCATAGCTGATGCCGGTGTCTTCGCACATTAGCATTTTGCTGTACTGCGTTAGGGTTGCCTCATCATTTTCCAATACAAACATCAGATCTTTTCCCAATTTAAGCGTTTGTTGTACACTTTGGCTTAACCTGGGTTTCTGTTCTTCTGATACCGGAAGCCGATCCACAACTACTTCAATATCATGCACCTTATAACGATCTACCTGCATTTTTGCAGTAAGATCCTGTATCTGTCCATCTACCCGCACTTTTAAATAGCCTCTTTTTCGGATGTCTTCAAAAAGCTCGCGGTAGTGGCCTTTACGCCCTCGAACGATTGGTGCCAGCAGGTTAATTTTATTATCTTTAAACCGTTCGAAAATATTCGCCACTATTTCCTCCTCACTCCACTTCACCATTTTTTTGCCTGTATTATACGAAAAGGCTTCGCCGATACGGGCAAACAGGAGTCTGAAAAAATCATACAACTCGGTAACGGTGCCTACTGTGGATCGGGGGTTTTTATTGGTTGTTTTTTGCTCAATTGAAATTACAGGCGACAATCCGGTAATCTTATCCACATCGGGTCGTTCCATATCGCCTATAAACTGTCGAGCATATGCGCCAAAGGTTTCCATATACCGGCGCTGCCCTTCGGAATAGATCGTATCGAAGGCTAAAGAAGATTTACCGCTACCACTAATTCCGGTAATAACTACCAGTTTGTTTTTTGGGATAGCAATATCAATATTTTGAAGATTATGCACCCGGGCACCATACACCTCTATCTGATGATTATGACTCTTATTCTTTCCCAATTTTATTGATTGACACAAACTACAAACCTACAAAATATCTGAACCAATTGTTTTAAAAAAGCAAAACAGATTATAAAAGCAGCATTTTTTCACGTTCCTTTAAGGGCCTTATACTAAAACTCACTACTAAATTCTTTTCCCGGATTTGTTGTTTTAAAATTGGCAACATATTTGCATCAGGCATAAAACAATCCGATACTTCTTTTTTTATTAACTTTAAAAATATGTAATCAATGAAAAAATCAGCTGTTTTGTGGATCTTTTTCCTAATGGTAAGCACCGGAGTTTTAGCCCAAATATCAACCACACCTGAAGTACCCAGGAACTATAAACCCACAGCCAAGGCCTTGTTGCCGATGCCGGACTCGTTAACAGAGGCAGCAATTTTTCCCGTTTTAGGCCATTACAACGTAACGAATGTAAAGAACGAAGCCTATTCTATTCAGATTGTTAAAGACGAAGATAACAAAGGAATCATTTGGATAGAGGGATTGCCACAGGGGCAAATTAAAGCCAATTTACAGCAATTCCCCGGCACTTATAAAATCATGCCGCAAATACCTCAAGCCAACCCACAGGCAGATAATCAGGGCTCTACTCAGAAAAAACCTTCAAAAAAAACGGGCGTGAAGCCAATAAGCACCGGAACTTTAATTTTTGATCAGGCGGCTAATAAACTGTATATCAATATCGGAGGCAATTATAACGAAAAACAGCCTGATAAAATATTTAACCATCTTGCAAACGAGGATAGCACCCAGAATGAAAGCCCCGTTGCCACGAAAAAAACTTTAAAAGCAACAAGGGTTGGCATCTATTATTCGGGTAGTAAAACAGAATAATCCTGTTGGCCAGTCTCGACACAAAAACAGGAGCTTCGTTCTTACAGTTTGATGTTTTTCAATAGCAGTTCGGTTGCTACCGATTTTCCTTTTAATAACCAGGCGGTACTAAAAAAAGTGAGCATGATAACTTCCATCACAAAAACAAATTTTCCGCCCAACCAATTATCATTCTCAACAACAAAAAAGTGAATTGCTAAAATAGGAAGGCAAATAATTATACCCACCCCACAAATCACATACAGTTTCCCTTCGGTATCCTTCAGCAGGCGTTTGCCAGGCAGGCGTCTGAAGTTGACGATGCTCATGGTTGCCATAGAAAGAAAAAACAAAGTAGCCGCAAGAAGGTGCAGCATACCAATCGGTTTCGACGAAACAAAAATATAAATATTGTCGGTGATAGGCTGGTGCGAGCCGGCGGGAATAAACACAATGGCCAAAGAACAACAGGCGGCAAATGCAGCCAACCTTTTGTCGGTAAGCCAGGCAAAACGATCCTCTGCTTTGTTTTGAGGGTATCCATTGTAACAAAATAAAAATATGGCCAGCGTTACCAAAACGCCGGTAAATAAAGGCCCCGCTGCCGTGTAATAAAACAGGCTGACGGAAGATTTCAGATCGGCACCGGCAGTATAAGCCAGGGTTTGAGACTCGTTAACGAAAAAAGGATTGCTTAGCAGGTTCAGATGATTGACAATTGCATTAAATCCCCAGCATAAAAATGGTAATAATAGCCCTAACACCCCTATCAGGCGCCGTAACGCTTTGTAAGAGATAAGATATTCGTGAAGTTCCGTTGTCATAGAAAAGCGATTAGTTAAACATTTTAAAGATAGGGGGAAATGACAAAAGAATCATCAAAAAACATTAAAAATTTGGGGAAGGATCGAACACTCGATCCATCTGCCTTACTGATCACAAGGCTCTTTTACAAGGGGTTTTGGAAATCAGGCGTTCAAAACGATTCACAATAAATTGGGCGGGATAGAGATCCCGCCCGCTTATATTCAAAACTAAACATGAGAACTTAAATAT
>JBDHYK010000195.1:0-6368 GCA_039811305.1 Niabella sp. | reverse complement strand
ACTCCTCGGCAAGGCTTACTACAAAACATAAAGGCGACTGGACCTACTGTAAAATTGAAGTCAGGGCAAAACTACCCGGTGGCAGGGGTACCTGGCCTGCAATATGGATGCTACCCACCGACTTTAAATACGGAGATTGGCCAAAAAGTGGCGAGATAGATATTATGGAACACGTTGGCTCCGACCCCGATTCAATACTGTCCACCTCCCACTCAGAAGCCTATAATCATTCAATTGGAACGCAAGTAGGAAATACCATCTTTTTACCCGAAGCGATTACAAGATTTCACGTTTTTTCTTTTGAATGGGACGCAAAGGAATGGAGAAGTTATGTAGATGGCAAACAGTATTTCTCTTACAAAAACGACGGCAGCGGAAGCGCTGTTTGGCCTTACGATCAGCCTTTTCATCTTATTCTAAATCTTGCTATCGGTGGGGGTCTTGGTGGTAGAAAAGGAATAGATGACAACCAGTTTCCCCATGTTTTCGAAATAGATTATGTAAGGGTTTATCAAAAAAAATAGAAGCCATGCTCCTTACCCGTTTCCAGTTTCTGGAGGGTTCGGTAACAAATGACCAAAATCATGTTTTTATTCTTACGAACTAAGATACCTTTATCTTTAGTTTGAGGAGAATACCTATATATAAAAAACTGGCTGCGGTAGTTTTTCTGACGGCGTTTTTTATCCAAATTTTTGGTAAGGCATTCTATATCGCCGATTATTACGCCCACCCGGAAAAGTATGCTAAAAACTGCGTCAACAGGGCCAGGCCACAGTTGCACTGTGACGGGAAATGCCAGTTGATGAAAAAAATACAGCAACAGGAACAACGCGAACAGGAACAACAGCAAAAGGCCAACGGCCCTAAATTTGAAATCTCGATGCTCGATAAAACCGATTTTATACGGGTCGAAAATATGTTGCCAACCCAAGAAAAAACCACTAAATACACGGATCAATCCTCGTTTTATCCGGATGGCCATTTTGCCGCAATCTTTCACCCTCCTTGTTAACAGCTACGATTTATTCTTTGCTGCCACCATTTTTTTGCCTCTTGATTTGAAAAAGGCAGAGAGATAGTGTGTGGCACTGTTTACTGTTAGTTATAAGGTCATCAATGACCCCAATTTATTTATCAATCAATTTACAAATGAATACCTTAAATATTAGAGTACTCTATTTTGCCGCATTTTCATGCTTTTTTTCCGTTGGGCTACGCGCGCAAACAACTTTCCAAATTATTGACGAAAGCACTAAAAAACCGGTGGAGGGTGCCAGCTATCAATGCGGAAGGCAAAAAGGACAGTCCGACAGCCAGGGAAAAATCTTTCTGAAAGAACACAACCCTGAGTTCCTGCTTATAACCCATATTGGTTACCTTACAAAACAACTATCCTCCGTGGATATACAAAAAGCTGTGAATAGGGGTTGGATTGGGCTCGTACCAGCCGAAAATATACTCTTAAACCCGGTTACTGTTTATGCGCTCAAAGGCAAGGCGGCCAAAGACAATAAAAAACTTACTAATGGTGAATGGATCCAACATGACGCCGGCCAGGTACTGCAACAAATTCCCGGATTTTCGGCCATTAGAAAGAGTGGGGATTTTGGCTTTGACCCCGTGTTCAGAGGAGGAAAAGCAGACCAGATTGCCGTTTTAACAGACGGTGGTTTGACATCATTAGCAGCATGTCCTAACAGGATGGACCCTCCCACCAGTCAGGTACTGATCAGCCAGACAGAGGTGGTGGAAATATTGAAAGGCCCTCATAGTTTCCGTTACGGGCCAGTAACAACAGCTGTTATCAATTTTAAAACAACCGATCCGGAATTTTCGCACTGCCAAAAACTGTTTGGAAGGGTCAATGGGGGCTTAGAATCTAATGGCGAGCTTTACCGGACCGAAGGGCTTGCAGGCATTCGAACCCAAAACATGCAATGGGCAGTAGTTGGCTCTTATTCAAAAGGGCAAAGCTATAAGGATGGGAACGACAGCGTCATCCCAGCAGGATTTGCGCGCGGATCCCTGGGGCTACAGGCCGATTTCAACATCAAACAGAAAAATATCTTAAGTTTTGCTGCTACCCGGAGCTACGCGCGCAAAGTTGACTTTCCTACATTAATGATGGACCTGCTCACCGATGACTCCTGGATGCTACAGGGGCGTTACAAAGTCAAATATACCAACAAACAACTTACAGGTTGGAACACCCAGGTGTATGCTTCGTTTGTGGACCACCTGATGGGCAACAACCACCGGCCTGAAACAGGCAAAATGGCAGATGCCGAAACAGCAGTCAACACCAGGGTTTTCGGAGGTAGGACCGAAATGGTACTTAAATCCGCAAAATCAGAAGCTTTTATAGGCTTAGACGGCAAATATGAGCAGGAAGACGGCAACCGGGTACGCAGCAATATCCGCATGGGGCCCATGAAAGGCAAAACAGTGATAGATACCGTTTGGCAGAACAGCAATATTGCCCGGGTAGGGGTGTTTGGCGAATGGCATTATCAGTTACTGCAGTACAAGTTAGCCTTGTCTGGAAGGTTAGACCTGGTACACGGTACCGCCAACAACCCCTCCTCTAAATTTAAGGACCTGTACCCACAACTGGCAGCTACCGATGTCAATCCAAGCCTGAGTATCGGTATAAGCAGACAATGGCACAACAATTGGTTTGCAGGGCTGTGGCTGGGCCGCGGAGTACGGTCGGCGGGTATTACGGAACGGTTTATCAATTCAATGCAAATAGGCATTGACCCTTTTGAAGTTGTTGGCAACCCGCAACTCAAACCAGAGGCCAACCAACAAACCGATTTAATGATCGGTTATAAATCTTCCAATACATCCATCCAGTGGAATGGGTTCGCTTCGATAGTCTCCAATTATATCAGTGCCCAAAAAACAAATATCCCGCCCCGGTTCGGCGCACCAGGGGTTCGTCAGTTTGTGAACCTCGACAAAGCGTTGTTGGTTGGTTTTGAATTTAGTTGGGCGCAACAGTACCTGCCTGGTTTGGCTCATCAGGTAAGCGCCGCTTACACATACGGCAAAAACAAAGACAACGGCCATCCCTTACCTCAAATCGCCCCATTTGACCTAAGGTACCAATTAGAAGGTAAGTTGTGGAAGAACAGGATACTCCCTTTTGCCCAACTGAGGTGGGTGGCAGCACAAAACAGGTTCGACAAAGACTATGGAGAGGTAGCCACACCCGAATTTACAACCATCAATATGGGCATAAAAACAGAAATTGTCAGGAATTTTCAGGTTACGGCATCGGTCAACAATTTGTTGAACCGGGCTTATCGCGAACATCTGAGCAGGTTTATAAAACCCGGTTTCCCGCTCAATTCTCCGGGTCGCAGTTTTTCGGTGGTGGCTTCCTATTCGTTTTAAACTGTAGGGCAAGCTTGTGGCATAGGAAACCCACCCGTTTCAACGTCTAAATTATAGGTGTACTTGTTATGACAGATACTGAAATCATCCATCATGTCCTGCAAGGGGACCAACGCGCTTATAAATGGATCGTTGAAAAATATAGTCCTATGCTGTTCAGGGTGGTGATGGGTTTTGTGCACAATCAGGAGCAGGCGGAAGAACTGGTACAGGATACTTTTGTAAAAGCCTACCAGTCTCTTGCTACTTTCAACCACAAAGCTGCACTGTCAACCTGGCTGTACCGTATTGCCATTAACCAATCTATCAATTACCTAAGGGGCAAAAAAATAAAGCATTTCTGGACCAGTCTGCCACTTGGTTTTTCCGGCAGGGCCGTGGGGCCCGATCCGTTAGCACAAATGGAACAACAGGAGCAAAGTCTTCTTATACGCCGGGCGATGGATTCCCTTCCCGAAAAACAGCGAACCGCCTTTATTTTAAGCAAATATGAAGACCTGCCGCAAAAAGAGATTGCTTCAGTCCTGAAAACTTCAGAAGGCGCTGTAGAACAATTGTTGCAAAGAGCCAAAGCGGGGTTGAGAAAAAAATTAGAGAAAACGTAGGAATCCAGTACACCAATTGTCTAAATAAGTAAAGAAAGCAACGTGAACAATGGCAGTTACGATAAGCGGGTGGATGCGTTCATAAAAAACGAACGATCGCTGGACCCGAACCCCTTCATGGCCATCAGGATCATGGCAAAACTTGAAGCGCTTTCAACTCATGAAACAAGCAGGCGCCAGCCTGTATGGGCTACCATTGCCCTTGCAGCCCTGCTCACAGGCGCCATCCTTGGAGGAATTTCACTGGGCAACAGCTACAAAGCCGCCCCAATGGAAACCAAGGCAATAGTGATCAACGATCATGCGATAGAGAACTTGGGCAGTTATTTTAACCTGGACAGCGAATAATGCATGGAAGGCAATAATAAAATATTAAAATGGAGTGTGGTTTTATTAGCTCTTTTAAATGTGGCAACCATTGCAACCATTCTGTTCCACAATTACCAGGAAAAAAAACTGGAGAAAGGTTCTTTAATCGTCAATACAGAAGAGCCAACCCTGAACGGGCGATATCTAAGGCAATATGTAGGGTTTGATAATCAACAGGTTGAGGCCTTCAGAGTGGTCAATCACCATTTCAGGCCTCTTGCCGGGGGTATTGTACAGAGAATAGATTCGTTAAAAACCGCTATGTTCACCGAACTACAGCAACCGGTACCCGACACCGCCGCGCTTGCTAAAATGTCGCAACAGATAGGTGATTGTCATGGGAACCTGAAATTAGAAACTTTTCGCTTCTTTTTAAAATTGAAAGCAGTGTGCAAACCCGGCCAGTTAGCAAAGCTGGATAGCGTATTTGCACCACTGTTTAAAAATGAGCGGATACAAACGGGGCCTGGCCGTATTGGCCCCCCGGGCGAAAGCAGGGTGCGCGGGAGGCGGTGGAGGCCGTAATAACGAACTTTATAACTTTTAAAAATATACAAAAATGAAAAAAATAATTTTAGCAGTGTTGGTCCTGATGGGTACTTTAGGGCCTGTATCGGCTCAAAATGGGCCGCCTGCTGCACAAAGAGGTACCAATAAAAATTGCCTGGGTTTTGTGGATGCCAATAAAGACGGCATCTGCGACAACTTAGGCACTGCAAAATGTATGTACAATAATGGCCTGGGGCGTGACCAGGGGCGCATGGGCATGGGCCGGGGCACGGGAAACTGTAACGGACAGGGCGTTCGCAATGGTACCGGGCGTGGCGTCAACGGTATGCGGGGAAGATACTTTGTTGATGCCAATAACAATGGCACCTGCGACAGGTTTGAAAACGCTCCCAAAAAATAGTCGATCTTTTCATACATATAGTTTGATGGTTTTGTGAGTTCAAAACCGTGTTTTTTGCAAAACCACCCCCAATAAGCGGGTGATTTTGCATGTATTGCCATAACAACATAATGTTTGTGATTACCTTTGCCAAATTATTGTTGTGGCGTACAGATCATTCAAATACAAAATGAAAACATTTTTTCTTTTTGCAACGATTATTGTGATTCTATCCTTTTCCTGCTAAAAACCATTTAAGGGGCATGGCTCTAATGATGATCAGCTCCGTATAAGCATGAACAAAGGCTGCGGGAGGTGTGCCCCCGGCGATTCCATGATACTTACAAAACATACTACAACCTATGTTTACTACCCTTCTTCCTGTACCAAAGAAGGCCCACACATCACAAAAGCTACCGGAAATGCCGATTGGAATGGACTGCTTAACCTGTTGGATCTTAAACAATTCAATACAATTAATTTAAAACACCTGCAATATTTATGTGGATGGATGCGATGAATGGATCACCGTTCAACAAAAAGGAACCTCGCATACTATCCGATACGGCAGTGCAAATGCCAAAGAACTCAAAGAAATTAAACCCTTTATTGACCGGCTACATCAAATAAGGCAACAATTGAAAACCGAATTGGCTAAATAGCATCCTCATTTAAGAAAAAATATCCTGTTTTCATTTATACTTTTTTATATAAAGGGGTTGTAAAAAGTCTACATCATTAGATATACTTTTTAGGGCTTCTGTGTGAAACCTTTTTACTCAAGATCTTCTCACGCAAAGACCGCAAAGATACTCCACATAAACCTCTGCGTAAAACCCTCTGCGTCCTCTGCGTGAAACCTTTTTACACAAATTTTTCTCACGCAAAGACCGCTAAGAAATTCGCAAAGACCGCAAAGATACTCCACATAAACCTCTGCGTAAAACCCTCTGCGCCCTCTGCGTGAAACCCTCTGCGCCCTCTGCGTAAAACCCTCTGCGCCCTCTGCGTGAAACCCTCTGCGCCCTCTGCGTGAAACCTTTTTACACAAGATCTTCTCACGCAAAGACCGCAAAGACACTCCACATAAACCTCTGCGTGCT
>JBDHYK010000194.1:0-6432 GCA_039811305.1 Niabella sp. | reverse complement strand
GGTAGAACGGGCAAAACAGAAAGTTCGCAGGTGGTAGGGGGTATCCAGAAGGTATTCTCCAGTGTAGATGTTGCGCTGGTACTGGTCATGTTCGCTTTTTATTTTCTGGGGGGGTTCTTTTTTTATTCCTCCCTGTATGCGGCTATTGGCAGCGCTGTTAACGAAGATATGCGTGAGGCCCAATCGCTTAGCTTTCCTGTTACAATGATTATTATTATCGCCATCGTAATACTGACCGTGGCCATGCAGGACCCCACCGGGCCCTTGGCTGTGTGGGGCAGCATAATACCTTTTACCTCACCCATTGTAATGCTGGCACGCATCCCCTTTGGCGTGCCGGGTACGGTACCGTATTGGCAATTAGCGCTCAGTATGGGGTTGTTAATAGCGGGGTTCCTCTTTATGGTATGGTTTGCCGGTAAGATTTACCGTACCGGTATCCTTATGTATGGTAAAAAACCCACCTGGAAGGAAATGCTACGCTGGGCATTTAGGAAACAATAATACCTTCTGGCTGGAAGCAACCCCAAATTGCCAACGTAATTTGCCGCTTTTTTGGGTTTATTGACCGATTTCTCCTCGCCTTTTGCCGCTGGTGGTTTTGTATTGAAATGAAGCCGGATTATATTTGCCCTGTTATGATACTGCAAGCAACCAAATTCACAAAACGATATTTCGAGCCACTGGTTTGGACCTCCGCTCTCGTCGTATTGTTTTTTATGAATGTAGAGGCCGGTGGAGCCTCCCTGTGTTTGGCAAAAGCAATAGGGATACCCTGGTGCCCCGGTTGCGGGCTGGGCCATGCCATACACGATGCGCTGCACCTTAATTTCAGGGCTTCCTTAGAACAACATATCCTGGGCCTACCGGCAACCTTAGTGCTCTTATACCAAATTTTTAAATCTATTTACATCATTAAAAAAAATAAAATATATGGAACAGCAACAACTTATTAGGATGTTTCCCGACATGGAATACGAAGAAATGGCCAATGTGATGCGGCTTACACAAAATATGACAGAAACACAGCAACAAAATTTCCTTTTTATCCTCCAGGGTAAAAGAAGGGATACTCAGCAGCTCCTGCTGTTTGCACTGCTGGGATTTATAGGCGTGGCGGGTATCCACCGGTTTCTGGTAGGTGATATTGCCTTGGGGATCATCTATTTTTTCACGGGTGGGCTTTGCTTTATAGGTACCATTGTTGATTTGGTGAACATGAAAAATATCGCATCGCGGTACAACCAAAAAGAAGCGGTGAAGGCGGCCATGCTGGCCACAACAAACTATGGCGGATAGGCTGCCTGTTACAAGCTTCGCTTACCTGGGCTGCGTTGCAACCTGATACCCAGATAGTAATTTCTGAGAGGTGCTGCATTGTAATAACGCCCCCCGGCGGCATTGATATCGTTGCCCAGGCTGTAAACTTCGTTCAGCAGGTTGTTGCCCCCTATATAAAAGCTGAGGTTCCAACGGAGCAAACGGGTTTCCCAGCCGAAAAGGCTGCCCAATAAATGGTAGGGCTGGGCAACGGCTGTATTGGCATCGTTTAAAAAAATTTTTGATACAGAGTTATAATTCATCTTAATATAAAACCCTTTTGCCAGTCGCAAATCTGCCACAAAGGAAAATGAACCTGCCGGCACACCGGGTACAACCTTACCAGAATAATCAGCATCTCCTTTTTTAAAATCCTGATAGCGATAATGACTAAGGGCATAGCCAGATTGTAAGATCATGGAATTGAGCCATTTAGCCCCATTGGGAAGATAGGAGTAGGTTGCCGCAATTTCCAGGCCTTTTTGTTTCAGCCGGCCCGAGTTTTCAAAATAATCAGCCCCCGCGGCATCCCGCCTTTGTGCCAGTGCATCATTTAGTTGGAAGAGGTAGCCCGTTGCTTCTATTTGAACTTTACCTTTTACCAGGGCCTGGCGGCCGGTAAGCTCATAGTTCCAACCCTGTTCGGCATGCAGGCCATTATTGATCACGCCGGTTGAGGGTAGCAATTCGGCTACTGTTGGCGGCGAGAACCCTTTGGATACAGTTGCCAAAACAGAAAGACCTTTTTCAAATTTTTTCATAACCGAAAAGCGGGGAGCCAGTTCGTTCTTATACGAAAAAACCTGTTCTTGCACCGGGTACTGGCTCAATCGCGAAAAAACTAAACGGCTTTTAGTGAAACTCAGGCCTGCTGTATAAAACCATTTTTGACGAACCGAAAAAATTGCCTGTGTGAAAAGACTAAATATAAAAATACTCACATCATCATTGGTTTGCAGGCTGTCTGGCTTTCCTTTTTTATTATTTGCCACCTGAATATTGTAGTACCCCTGTTGCATTTCGGCACCTGTACTCCATTGTAAAGCTCCCTGATTTCCCAGGTTTCGATCTACTGAAAAGAGGGTTCTCCCGCCAAAATGAGGTTCGTTTCTACGTTCAAAATTTCGAATTGCGCTATTTTTTACCTGGGCAAAAGCACCATATACGGTGGTGGCCTGGTTTATATGCGTGTTGAACCGGTACCGGTGGGTGATGCCTGCCAAAAATGTTTTTTGAAAAATGGCGGCATGGGCATCACTTGCTGACGGAAACGCACCACTCGCAGGTCTGGCGGCAGCCGGATTCGCTTCAAATTCTTTTAAAGTTAATGCGCCTGGGGTTTGATAGTATAAATTGGTAAACAGTACCGAAGTCTCTAAAACCTGTTGCTTATTGAAACGAAACAGGTTGACCCAACTTGCATTATCCTTGCGCATTTGGGTTTGCTGTCTGTAACCCTCGCTTTTAGAATGATTGTAAGAAAGCCGGGAAGCTTTGTCCGCATCGCTCCTGGCACCCTCAGCAAAAATCTGCCGAAGGTCATAACCTCCTCTGTTATACTCTACACTGGCCACAGGGTTTGTAGAAATAGAAGTCTGCATCAGCAAAAGCCCCCCGGTTCCCGCCCCGTACATGCTGGATGCCGGGCCTTTGAACAGTTCGATATAACTAAAATTATTGACTGCAAACTGATTAAAATAGGTATTTCCGCCCGGATCTGTGATTGGAATATCGTTCCAGTAGATTTTTACATTACGCACGCCAAAGGGTGACCGCAGGGAACTACCCCTTATATTGATGCGATAACTACCCGGAGACCGCTCCTCCATTACAGCCCCCGGCACATTATTAACGGCAGTAACCAGAGAACTTTGATTACCAGCCACATCGCTTTTTATAATGCTTACAATTGCCGTTGCCTGGCTGTTGCCTTTTTGCTCAAAAGCCCGCAGCGTTACAGGAGCCAGTATTTGTACAGAATCTTTTTCTTCCTGCTGAGCAAATACCCAACCCGTATGTGTAAATAGCAATACGATGGTGAAGAAAAATAACCGAATCTCATCCGAATGCATATTCCAAAAGTACAGGAAAACACCTTGTGTTCTGTGCTTTTTATGTAATTTTGACACGAGGTTTTTGGCGCGCCTGATTTCAGATGTGTAGCGGTTCTTGCAGATGTTTTTCAATGGCCGCCCGTTTTTTCTATAAAACTGAGACAAAACATGCTTATTCTTTTATCAATTCTTGGGCTTCTTGCAGTGATTTTTTTTGCTGCGAAACGCAGGGTTACCAACCAGTTTCAAAAAGAAGTTCGTTCGCTTTTTTCACGATCTGCAAATATTTCGAACCAGACTTTTCAATCCTGGCAGATTCAGAATTTGCCCGAACCTGTTCAACGATATTTTAAACACACTTTAAAAGAAGGCCAACCCTATGTGAGCTATGTACGACTGAAACACGATGGCCAGTTCAAAACGCATCCCTCTAAAGATTGGGTAAACATTCGGGGAGAACAATATTTTACCACCGAAAAACCAGGCTTTATCTGGAAGGGAAGCACTACCCTGTTTACCGCCTGCGACAGCTACATAGCCCAAACAGGGAAACTAATGGTGTCGCTTTTTTCTGCCTTCCCAATTTTAAATGCAGGTGGTGAAAAAACAGACCAGGGTGAGCTGTTGCGGTGGTTAGGAGAAAGTGTTTGGTTTCCCACAAATCTACTACCAGCAGAATCTTTACGATGGGAACCCATTGACGATGCATCGGCAAAACTTGTTTTTACCGATTCGAATTTGAGTGTATTTTATACGGTAACCTTCAATGAGATGGGAGAAATCACAGAACTTGAAACCAAGCGCTATAAAGATCAGGGAAATTTAGAATCCTGGGTGGGCAAATTGTCGGACTATAAAGAAATCAGCGGAATGACAATACCGACCCGAATTGAGGGCATTTGGAGATTGGAAAAAGGAGAATTCAGTTATGCAAGGTTTCACTTACAAAGCATCGAATACAATCTACCCCGGGGGTTTTTTCAGTAAGGAACTCAAAGGCCTCCAGTTTCGGCACCCAGCAATCTATGGAATTACAAAGATTCTGATTCTGGCTGAAATCGTTCACAAAAAGATGGGGTCATTTCTAAATATAACGGTTTGCAAATTGGCGAAGTGGTGGATTTTTAGCACGAACGTTCACTAGAATTCTCCCAAAGTTTCGGGATTGAATTTAGCACGACTTGTCACGACTATTCGGGAAATGTTTCAAAGTAGCACTTCTGCCGCCATTTTGGCAATACCGTATTAGCGATTCGGGTTATTTTTTTCAAGTCGTCTAAATCCAAAATAAATTAGTCCTGTGCATACGAACAGCCCTACAACTGCTGGAACTAAAATTGATTTCCCTGCTTCTCCTGCGTTTTGAATGCTCCAAATAATTTTTCCTGTCGCCATAAGCACAACAACACCAAGCCCCATTAATAAACTTCGCTTCCAAAATGCAAGTCCAAGTGCAAAAAATGAAAGAGGAACTGTCAATGACAAAAGCCATTTCTGGATATTCCATTCTCCGCCTAACCAATCTATTTCAAATTGTAGGAAGGCCTTCACTTCTTCGCTTATTATTTCAGGCTTGTTAAACCAAAACATACTTGTAAATAGACAAAATATAGTTATTGAAATTCCCGCCCAACTTCGTTTGTATGCAAAAAAGCAAAAGGGTATCAAAAAAACAGGGCGAATAAACCAACTTAGTTGGTTTTGATGTCGCTCAAAAACCCAATTTAAAAACGTTTCGCTTGTCATTGCGGTTACAATAAACAGAATAGTCAACAACCCAAAAATAAGTGCTATTGATATGTCATATTTTTTTTCGCTGGCCATTTCATTTTGCTTATTTAGTGTTATTAGCTACCTGACTGTAAACGGCTTGTGACTTAGCGTTTTGAAGGGACTTTTTGCACAGCATTTGATGCAAAAGCACAGTTAGGGCGATGTCTTTTAAATGTTGTCATATTCAATGCTGAAAACTTTGTTTAATTGTTTTTCAATGGCAGATTTAGGAGTTAATTTAACGAGTTTGTTTCTCAACCAGACAGCAAAACTATTTTCATAATGTGCTATTTCACCAAATTTCCAACTTGTATTAACTATATAGTGTGCTTTTTCGATTCGCAATTTTTCATATAAAGCAAACACTTCATTCACCGTTTTTCCTTGCGCGAAAAGTTGACCAATTACATAAGCGTCTTCCACAGCTTGGCATGCACCTTGCCCCATATTTGGTGTGGTAGCGTGTGCCGCATCTCCAATTAAACAAACACTTCCATCTTGCCATTTCGTTATCGGTTGCAAATCTTTAATCGCGTTGAAAATGATTTTTTCTTCTGGCGTTTCCGAAATAATTTTTACAATCTCCGGATGAAATTCTTTAAACAATTCTGTGATGGTTGCATTGTCTTTCATGAATGATTCATTAATAACTGCATACCAATAAACATTTTTGTCGCTGATTTTTACAAATCCAAAGCGCTTTCCTTTTCCCCAAGATTCAAATGCTTCCTGATTGTATTTAGAAGTCCAATCAAATTCACTTACACCACGCCAACATTTCTGTTTTGTATCTCTTAAAGTTCCCGTACCAAACAATTGGTCTCTTACAATAGACTTAATGCCATCTGCTCCTATTAAAGCCTCGCAATGAATACTTGTTCCGTCATCAAAATTTAATTTGAACCCATTTCCTTTATCTATTTTTAAAAGACGTTTGGATAGTTTGATGTTTTCAAAACCGATTTCATCTGCTAATATTCTATGTAAATCGGCGCGATGTATTGCCACGCTAGATGCTCCGTATTTATTTTCAAAACTGGTTAATTCTACAGAGGAAAGTGTATTGAGTTGTGCATCAGTAGTTTTGATATTGGAAATTATACTGCCTGCATTTTCTATTTTTTTGTGAACTCCAAGCTTTTTAAAAACTTGCATGGCGTTACTTGCTAGCAATATTCCTGCACCAACAGACTTAATTTCACTCGCGCTTTCATAAATCGTTACTTTTTGCCCATTTTGTTTTAAGGCCAATGCGGTTGTTAAACCACCAATTCCTGCTCCAATT
>JBDHYK010000193.1:0-6482 GCA_039811305.1 Niabella sp. | reverse complement strand
AGATAAACATACCATCGGTGATCAGGCGCATCGCTTTGTTGGCGATCACTACCTTTTTGGCATGGGCATACACGTTAGTGGTTGAAAACTGCACTTCATTAAAAGCCATGGACAAGGCACCTCCATGTACTTTGATCAAACGCCCTGCATCTGCAAGCTCCTGAAGATCTCTTCGAATGGTATCTTCAGAAACCCCAATTTCATTACACACATCCGTAACCAGTACTTTGTTGTGCAAATTGAGCCTGTGTAAAATAAATGCCTGACGTTCTTTTTTTAGCAAGTTGAACCGTTTTTTGTTAATTGTTTTGTAAATATAGATATATTCTTAGCAAAAAACCGCAAAAAAAAAGAAATATTCGCAAAAAAAATATAACTAACTATTAATCAATTATTTATATAGTATCGTGTTATCAATAAAAAGTAGTATATTAGCTTACTATTCATTGACATCTCGTTCAAAATTGCTTTATTTTCTCTATTTTTGAAACTAATTTATTTTTTTTTGTCAAAGCTACTTTATCAAATTTCTTACTACTATGTAAACCTGTTATGAAACGAAATTACTTGCTTCTATTTGCTTCTCTGCTTATTGTTATTTCAATTGTATTTGCAGCCTGTTCCGGGTCACGGCAGGTTTCGTCCGCCTCCAATTGGGCTAAAAGTAATTGTTATAACCAAACAGATTATCGCTACACGGAAGCCGATCTGCCCCGCCCTTTTCATCATATAAAAATTGATACGGCCTTAGGTAACAGATTTTCCTTTGAATCCTTAAACGTTGCCAATGCCATTGGCCTTTTAGACTATCTGGCGCAATATGCTGCGCTTAAAATTGAATATCCGCAGAATCCCACAATTGAAAAGCGGGTAGCCTTACTTGAACTTCGGCAAACGATAACGGAAAAAATAAATATTTCATCACTTGAAATTTCATCTGTAGCCAGCGAACTGAACTGCGAAGAAGAACGAGCCAGTCAAATATCAAACTACCTTAAAAGTAAAGGGGATCAGCGGGAAAAAAATTTAGTCATCAGTTCTATCATTATTGGTGCAGCCGGTGCTATTGCGGTGGAAGGAGTGAACAATAGCCCGTCAACAGGAAAAACGGGAAGCTACCTGGGTGTGGGCGTAAGCCTGTTAGAAGCTACTCTTGGCTTTTTAATGCTCACCAACCGGCAAAAAGTTAGTTTTTCTCATGTGCGCAACACACCCGGAGAAATTTGGCTGGCACCCACTACTTCAAAAACCCTTCCCACCTCCATTTGGTACTACTTAAATTATAAAGACTCGGACAAAAGAAAAGTATCGCTACGCGAATTGTTAGTTGAAAATTGGGCTGCCTTTGGTCAGGTATCGCAACCAACCGCCCAGGACAAAAAAAAGCAAAGCCAACTCTATTTTGGAAATGGTGGTAAATACGGTGCAGAGGAATTGCAGAACCGCGCCGATATGTACGACCAGATAGAAGCCTATATCAATTTGATGAAACAGGATCTGAAAATTCTTTCCCTTGAATTCAAAAACTTTTCCTAAGGTGCATGAAAAAAGCAGCAGCAATAATAATTACAGTTTTATATTGGACAGCATCTTACGCACAAATTATACCGCCGGGCTTGGGAGCCACCCGTTGGGCAAGCTGGTTTGCACTTGGTATTCAACAAAATTTAAACAACACCAATGGCAAAGGTTGGGAATCTACCACCTACATTGGCTTAGCCAGAATGAGCCATCCAAACGATAACAACCTGGTAGCCAAGCCAGGCGTCTTTATTCTAAATCAGGAGTTTAAAAACAAATTTGATAAAAATTGGGAATATTCACTCGCAGCAAGCTACCGAAGGCAAAACGAATACTCAGACGATCCCCCTTATGAACAAGAGGATCCTTCTTTCAAACAGGAATTTCGTATTTACGCACGGCTTTCTTACATTTTTAAAACTCATTTCTTAGAAATTTCACCCACTTTAAGGCAGGAAGTTCAAAAATATTATACGCCGGATTTTAAACCACCCGCCGAAAACCTTAGATTACGCTCGCGATTCAGATTGAAATTTTCAGTACCTCTTACTGCAAACAAAGTACATAGGGTTTTACTATTCTCAGAACAGCTTGCCTCCGCGTCTTTTAGAACCGATCCCAAACGCTGGACGCCATTCGGTTACAAAGACAGCCGGTTTTCACTCTATTACTCACTATCTCCCAAAAACCATCCCTGGGTGGTCAATATCGGCTATATGAATAATTTGATGGGGAAACACAAACCCACTGCTGCGCACTATTTGGGACTTGACCTGATCTGGAAGAATCCATTCCAGTGATAATCAATGCATAACGCGTGCTTATGGGACGATTTTATCCCTGCGCACTTGCAAAAATCTTTATTTGGCATAATTTTCGTAGAATGTTCTTGTACAAAAAACTTTTAAGAATAAATCGTCATTACCATGCCCAATACAAATTATCCAACACCCACAACCGATGCAAACCCCAAAAGTTCAAACAGCGGAAGAAACATCCTGATAGCGGTACTCACAATGGCTTTGTTAGGCACCTGGGGTTATATCCTTTGGGATAAAAACGCGTCTTCCGGAAGCGTAGCCGAACGGAATGCAGAAATCGCCAATGCCATGACCGAATCGGATTCGCTCAAGCAGCTTTTCAATCTGGCTGAAATTCGGTTAGATTCAATTACGGGAACAAACAACAACCTCGCCTCTGAAAAAAGCGCTTTACAAAGGGAAATTGAAGAAAAAAAGACTGAAATCAATAAAATATTAAGCGACAAAAATGCTACAACAGCCGATTTGAAGAAAGCCAGGCAACTCATCAATGAGTTGAATGGCCAGATAAACAGATTAGAAACCCAGATCGCTCAATTAAAAGGAGAGAATCAGCAGCTTACAGCACAAAACACACAATTAAATACCGAAAAAACGGTGTTGAGCCAAAATCTTCAAACAAAAACTGCTGAAAACGATGAATTGGCAAATACAATTGATGTAGGTAGCACACTTACCGCTTCGGCAATCGCTGTTACTCCTTTTAACGTAAAAAAAAGCGGTAAGGAAAAGGAAACTTCCCTTGCCCGCCGGGTAGATAAACTTCAAGTGAACTTTAATATTGAAAACAGAATTACTACCTCCGGACTTGCCGATTTGTATGTAATTGTAACCGATCCCGAAGGAAAAATTATTCAAAATGCCGATTTAGGCTCTGGTGCCATGACTACCCGCCAGGATGGCGACCGTAATTTTACAACAAAAGTACCCGTTGAGTACGAACAAGGATCTCGCAAGGGGGTTTCCTTTGCTATCAAAAATGCAGCAGGTTTTCATAAAGGAGATTACAGAGTGGAGGTATATCATAATGGGTTTAAAATTGGCGAAGGAATTCGTACCCTTAAAAAAGGACTATTTGGATAATATTCACCATTCACCAATAACACTTAAAAAGCTGCTTTGAACAAAAGCAGCTTTTAATTTTTGAAATCGGTAAAAGCAACAAGTAGCACAAGAATCAGAAGTAAATCTCACCCTTCTGGTCTAAAGTCGAAAATGGTTCTGAGGCGCGTGTTGCTATATAAAACAAGTTCTACACAAACCGCAGGTACAAAGTACAGATAGGCTACATGCATGAAAACAATCCGAACATGCAAAGAATAGATCGTTGAAAACCGGTTATCGCAGATCTACAACCTCCACTCCCGGAAAGGACGCTTTATTAAAAGAAAACTGTGCATCCGACATGGCTACATTCGGCTTCATACTACTTACGGTATATACATAACGGTTTCCGTTCTTTTCCACAATATTTGCACTCACAATTTGGCTTTTTGCCCGATCAATCCATAAATGTACCCGGGAAAACGCTTTGCTTTTATCGGTAGGTTGCAACACTACCTCTTCTACACTTTTGGCACCCATTTTTTTAATTCCGGTATAGGCATAAATAAAATCTTTATCAAAAAATCCGGCAAATATTTTTTGTGGCGTAACAGTCTTTTCATTTGTGCTGGCATCATTTATAGTTACCTCCTTGGCTGAGGGGTCGTAGTTCCAAACAGTTTTTCCATCGCTAATAATTTTATTGCTTCCAAAAACGATATGATACATATTTCCTTTCATATTGATAGTTCCTTTTTTGCTGGACAATACTTTTCCCGCAGAGTTTTGAACATTGTAGCTAAAATTTGCTAACACCGAAGAATAGCTTTTAAATTTGTTGCTTACCGCATCTAACAACTCCTTTGCTTTCGCATCTCTTTGTTGTGCAAATGCACCGGAAGCTACCAGCAGCACGGCCAGACTCAACATTATTTTCTTCATGACTATTGGTTTTAAATTAAACAATTGTGAATTCATGCAATAAAGACGCCACGAATCCTTCTGGGTTGCGGTCTTTATTTATAATTAACATTTTTCGCGTTAAAAAAAGGGAAACTACCGGATGGCATCAAAAACCTGCTGCAGCTCGGCATCGGTCTTTACAAGCACATCCCTTGCTTTGCTTCCCTGACTGGGACCAACGATTCCTGCAGCTTCCAGTTGATCCATCAGGCGCCCGGCTCGGTTATAGCCTAGTTTCATGCGTCTTTGCAGCAAGGAAGTGGAGCCAATTTGGTTGGAAACAATGACCCTGGCAGCTTCTTCAAACAAAGAATCCCGCTCATTCATATCAAACTCGCCGCTTTCCAGATCCTTTTCATCAATATACTCGGGTAAATAGAAGGGCTCGGGAAATCCTTCCTGGAAAGCTACAAACTCTACAATCTTATCAATTTCCGGTGTATCTACAAAAGCACATTGCAAACGGGTTACCTCACCCGATAAACTAATTAGCATATCCCCTTTTCCTATCAATTGTTCGGCCCCACCGGTGTCCAGAATGGTACGGCTATCTATTTTGCTGCTTACTTTAAAAGCCACCCGTGCTGGGAAATTGGCTTTTATTATACCTGTGATAATGTTCACAGAAGGACGCTGGGTAGCAATAATCAAATGAATTCCCACGGCTCTGGCCAATTGCGCCAATCTTGCAATAGGCATTTCAATTTCTTTTCCGGCTGTCATGATCAGGTCGGCAAACTCATCAATAACCAATACAATAAACGGCATAAAAGCATGGCCTTTTTCGGGATTAAGGCGTCGAGAGATAAATTTTATGTTGTATTCTTTTATATTACGACAACCGGCATCCTTCAAAAAATTATACCGATGATCCATTTCAATACACAACGCATTCAGTGTATTGATAACCTTTTTTGTATCTGTAATGATAGCATCTTCTTCATTGGGCAGCCTCGCTAAAAAATGATTGACGATGTGGCTGTAAATGCTTAGCTCCACTTTCTTAGGGTCAATCAATATTAATTTTAATTGTGACGGATGTTTTTTATACAACAGAGAAACTAAAATTGCATTAATTCCTACCGACTTACCCTGCCCGGTGGCACCTGCCATTAATAAATGCGGCATCGTGGCCAGATCTACGATAAAGTTTTCATTATCAATCTTTTTCCCCAAAGCGATTGGCAGGGAGAAGCTACTTTTCTGGTATTTTTCAGAAGCTAACAGCGATTTCATGCTCACAATCGTCTTTTTGGCATTGGGCACTTCAATACCAATGGTGCCGCGGCCGGGAATGGGCGCAATAATTCGAATACCAAGAGCGGCTAAGCTCAAGGCGATATCGTCTTCTAAATTTTTGATTCTGGAAATGCGCACGCCTGCTGCGGGTACTATTTCGTACAGAGTTACCGTTGGGCCAATGGTTGCTTTTATCTTCTGAATTTCAATATCATAATTCTTCAGTGTATTTATGATCTGATTTTTGTTGTATTCCAGTTCTTCCGGGTCAAGCTCTACCTTTCCGTTTCCATAATCTTCCAGCAGATCTATTGTGGGGTATTTGTAGTTTTTCAGATCCAACGTGGGTTCGTAAGGTTTTTGTTTCTCTTTGTTTGGAACCAATGCAGTCGTTTCCGCCGAACTAATAACCGGTGTCTGATTGATTTCAAGTTCTAAGCTTTCTGTAACGGATTTCGGAACTTTTGGAGTGGGTTTTGCCGACAAATTTACCTCCTCTGCTGGCGTAGGCTTGGGTTCAGGCTTTAGAACCGAAATATTTTCAAATCCTTTTTCTTCCTCCCCATGCCGCACAGGATCTTTTTCTACGAGTGCAAACTCGTGTTGGGGAAGCTCAGCCCCTGTATCAATAATCAGCCGGGCACCTTCTTCCTTCGCTGATGCGGGTCCGTCGTCAGCGGGAAGCATCTCTTTTTCATCTACACTGTCGTCAATCCATCCCGCTTCCTCCTCAATCGTATTATTAGTTTGAGGTGTTCTGGGTTGTAATTTCCTTGGAAAATTAAATGCCGGATTGAACTGCCATATAAAATAAGCTACTAATACCAGTAATAAAACGGCGCCTGCACCGATGGGGCCCAGCCACTGCGTTAACTGCGAGGAAAGGTAATTCCC
>JBDHYK010000192.1:0-6483 GCA_039811305.1 Niabella sp. | reverse complement strand
ATATCATATTAAATTCTTTGGATGTGGCTGCCCCTCTGATTGCAATTTTGATTTTCCTTTACAAACCCCGGAAAGTCTCGAATGAATTGTGGCCGATTTTTGCTTTTTGCGTCATTCAATTAGTATGTAATCTAACGGCAAGTATTTTTGTGTCGCTACAAATTAAAAACTATTGGATTTATAAAGTAAACACAATCCTAAGTTTTTATTTTATCCTCTATTTTTTTTTAAAGTACCTGATAACGTTAAAAAAATATGCAATTGGCGCTATCATTCTGTTTTTTTTAATTGCCGTTACCATCCTTTATTATCTTGGAGATGGCACCCGAAACTTCGACAGTGGCAGTGCTGCTTTAGCCAGTATCATTATTGTAGGGCTTTGTCTGTATTTTTTTTATAACAAGTTGATTAACAGCTCTGAAGAAATTAGTGTTCCCGAAACAGCCGTTTTTTGGTGTATTGTAGGAATATTCACATATTATGCCGGTGGATTCTTTATTTTTATATCGTATAAGTTTTTGATCCACAGTGATCCGGCAACAATTGGTACCGTGTGGAGGTTTCATAACCTTTTGTTATTAATTTGCTGCCTCTACATTGGATATGGCGTATTATGCAAGAGTTATCGAACAACATAACATTAGTTTTAGGCGCTTCGGTATTTTTATTACTGATAACGCTTTTTATCGTTTTTATTCTTATGGCATATAAAAGGAGGGATTATCGGCACTTGAGAGAAAAGAAAAAATTAGAAGAAGAATATGCTCATCAGCTTTTGCAATCACAAATTGAGGTGCAGGAACTTACTTTTCAACAAATTGGTAAAGAGTTACACGACAATGTGGGGCAGTTGCTGAGTACATCCAAAATGCTGATTGGGCTGGCAGAACGAACCATGCAAGCCCCCCCTGATACACTTATAACAGCTCATGCCACGCTGGGTAAAGCCATAACCGAGTTAAGATCGCTTTCTAAATCCTTAGACAAAGAGTGGTTGGCTCAGTTCAATTTAATAGAAAATCTTACTGCCGAGATTAACCGGATCAATGCTGCCAAAAATATTATCGCTCTACTCAATACCGAGTTACTACAGCTTGAAATGGCTTCGGAAAAACAAATTATATTATTCCGAATTATTCAGGAAGCTATACAAAACGCACTCAAGCATAGCAAATGCACCCGCCTCAACATTTCTCTTTCCCAAGACGAAAATGGCATTACCTGCATCATTGCCGATAATGGTGAGGGCTTCAATATGAAGGAAATTGATAGAGGAATGGGGTTGAACAACATGCTCCACCGCGTGAAACTATTAGAAGGCGCCATCACACACGAAGCAGCTATACAGCAAGGCGCAACTATTAAAATTTCGATACCTAAAAAAATGAAAAATGAAAACTAAAATAGGGTTAGTAGATGACCATCAGCTTTTTTTGAAATCGCTAAGCCTGATGATAGAAAGTTTCGGCTCTTATGAAGTAATTTTAGAAGCACTGAACGGAAACGATCTACAAGATAAAATAAAAGGGAAAAAAGAGTTGCCTGAGATGATTCTGTTAGACGTGAATATGCCCCTAATGAACGGGAAAGAAACTGCGACATGGCTTACTGAACACCATCCACAAATAAAAATTGTTGCTTTGTCAATGAATGCAGATGACAAGGCAATAATTTCGATGATCAAAGCAGGGTGTTGTGGTTACCTGTTGAAAGACACGCACCCCACCGAGTTGGAAAAGGCCCTGGACGAAATTAATAAAAGAGGGTACTATAATGGCGATGTGGGTAATATTAATTTCAGAAGGTTGCTTGCTAAATCGGACGAAAAAGATGGCCTTGCTTTGTCAGAAAAGGAACAGCAATTTTTAACCTTTGCCTGTAGCGAACTTACCTATAAACAAATTGCTGCTAAAATGTTTCTGAGCGAGCGAACCATTGACGGGTATCGGGAAGCATTATTTAAAAAATTCAACGTGCAAAGCCGTGTAGGCCTGGCACTTGAGGCGCTAAGGAAGGAATTGGTTTCGCTCTGATTTTTATCTTCTGATCAGTGCACCAAAGTTGATGCCAATATAAAAATCTGCCTGTTTGGAGTTGCCAAATAAGGCCGTTATTGCCGAGCCTGAACCAATAAATAAAGGGCCGGCTCTGAAACCAAGACCCACATTCAGATGACTGAATGAATTATAATTTACTGGTAAAAAAGCACTAAACACTCTGCTTTCAAAACGGGGTGTTACACTAAACCCTGTGGGATACCTATTTGTTAATCCCTGGCCGTTGGATTGTAAACTAATGTTCCCGGCAAAATTTAAAAATATTCTCCTGCTAAATGAATAGTCGGCATCAACCTGTAATGTTGTGGGTAAACTGGTAGTGTACTCATTGGAAGTTCCTGCCGGATCGGGTATAAAATAATTGAGGCGAGAATCCAAATACTGTTTCAGATCATCAATGGTGAGGCCCTGAAACTCGGTGGAATAAATACGTTCGGCTCCGGTAACGTCTAAACTATACGCTCCGCTTCTATTCTGATCTTTTTTATACTTTAGTCTGCCAATATCCAGAACCGAAGCGCCTAAACGAAACTTGTACTCATTGGGGCGGTGTAGATTGTTTCTGTATTCATACACAAATCCAATATCTGCCCCCCAGCCTGAATTTTTTACTGTAAGAAATTTGTTTGCATTAATATCTTTGAAATTAATTCCCGACATCCCGATATTTACTTTGCCGGTAGCATCGGCCATATATATTTCGCTATTTTGAGGGTCTTCGTCAACGGTAGCCTTTATTCGGTCTAATTGCAAATACCCACCAAACACTCCGGCAAGATATTTCACCGATGCGCCAGCTTTAAACTGGTGTTGTGGCAGGGTAGAAAAAGACCGTGCGTAACTCAGCCCATACTCCGTCCAGGTGTTGATATTCAATTTCATATTTTCATTGGAATTGATTGTATAAGGCATTTCTACCCCTTCTGTGAAGTTTTCAGCCAGGTTGTCGAACAAACGTCCTTCTAACCTGTCTCCATTCACCATTACACGAGATCGGGTGGTAAGAGCTACTGCCGAGTTTTGATTGATGCGCAACATGGCCGAGGGTCCTATTATATTTGTGGCAACTAACGCATCTGTGGCACCCTTTGTCGGGCTGGTCAGTTCGTTTAAAAGCGAATCCGGATTCATGAGATGACCGCTGGATTTGAAAGTATAGGCAGCCTGATTGTTATTCACCAAAGCATGGATAGATGCGAGGTTCACATTCCATTTGTAGGCGTTGCCTGCAATAGTGGCAGGATTAAAAAATACTCCGTTTACGCCAGCGTAATTACTGGTTCTATATCCCAAAAATTCCTGGGCAGAGCCTGCTACAGAAATTAATACTAATGTTATTGTTACAACAAACGTTTTCATAGTACCTCTTTTAAAAAAATTTCGATAAATATATAACTTCTATCGTATATAGGATAAAAAAACTGCCGAAGATAGTCTTCGGCAGTTTCCTGTTTAAATTAAAAAAAGATTCTACGCGTTTGCCTCATCAGCATCTTCTGTCTCTTTCTTTGCTTCAGCTACTATATTTTCTTTAGTTGCTGTTGCCTTCTCTGCTACCACTTCAGAATCGGTTGCTTCCGCTTCTTTTGGTGCGGATGCAGTGGCTGGAGCTGGTTTCTCTGCTACAACTTCTGCTTCGGGCTTTACTGTTTCTGTTGGTACAGGTGCAGGTGCCGTGGCTGCTTTTTCTACTGGTTTCGTTTCCACTGTAGCTTCAGGAGCTTTTTCTTTTGTAGTAGCTTCGGCTTTTTCCTTTGTGGCTTTAGCTGCTTCTTTATTTTCTTTTTCGATCTTCTTTTTCAGGTCGGCTAAGATGCCTAAATCGCCCAAAGTAGCTTTTTCCACTTTGTTCTGAATGGTTTTAACTACTTTCTTTGTTTTTTCGTACTCGGCGCGTTCAGCCTTTCTTACACCTTCGCGCTCTTCGTATTGTGCTTGTTCCCAAACGCGGGTATGAGATACGACGATTCGTTTTTCGTTACGGTCAAATTCAATTACCTGGAATTGAGCGGTATCATCCTGCCCTAAAGATTTGCCTTCTTGTGTAGCCAGATGGCGATTGGGAGCAAAGCCTTCCAAACCGTAAGGCAACTGTACAGTAGCGCCTTTATCGTCTCTGCGGGTGATCGTTCCTTCATGCAACGAACCTATTGAGAAAGTTTCCTGCAACGCATTCCAGGGATCTTCCTCCAATTGCTTGTGTCCTAATTGCAACTTGCGATTTTCTTTATCAATGCCCAGAATGATAACGTCAATGTTCTGGCCTACTTTTGTATATTCACCCGGGTGGTTAAATCGTTTCAACCAACTCAGGTCGCTGATGTGAATCATTCCGCCAATTCCCTGCGCCAGTTCCACAAATACGCCGTAGTTCGTAATGTTTTTTACTTCGCCGGTATGCTTGCTACCTTCCGCAAAACGATCTTCAATATCGTTCCAGGGATCTTCGGTCAGCTGTTTGATGGAGAGGCTCATTTTGCGGGTGTCTTTATCCAGCGTAACGATCTTAGTCTCGTGCTCATCACCCATTTTGAAGAAGTCCTTCGCATTGATCGGAGTGTTGGCCCATGAAATTTCGCTGACGTGTACCAATCCTTCTACACCTGGTGTGATTTCTAAAAACGCACCGTAATCTTCAATATTTACCACTTTACCTTTTACGGTGTTACCCTCTGCCAAACCTTCAGGTAGCACATCCCAAGGATGAGGTGTAAGTTGTTTCAGACCTAAACTGATCCGTTTTTTCTCGTCATCAAAATCAAGCACCACCACATTCAGCTTCTGGTCTATTTTCAATACTTCGTTAGGATGCGTGATGCGACCCCATGAAATATCGGTAATGTATAACAATCCGTCTAAGCCGCCAAGATCCATAAAGGCGCCAAAGTCGGTAATATTTTTCACAACTCCTTCGAGCACCTGGCCTTTTTCCAGTTTTCCAATTATTTCAGCACGTTGTGCTTCCATATCGCTTTCGATGAGTGCTTTGTGCGAAACAACGGCATTTTTAATGGTTTCGTTAATTTTAACCACTTTAAATTCCATGGTCTTACCTACAAACTGATCGTAATCGGTAACAGGTTTTACGTCAATTTGTGATCCTGGCAGGAAGGTTTCCATGCCAAATACGTCCACAATAAGGCCGCCCTTGGTTTTGCTGGTAACCTGGCCCGTTACTACCTCTCCGGTTTTGTTTACTTCTACAATTTTTTCCCATGCACGGGTAGTGCGGGCTTGTTTGCGGCTCAGGTTCAGATGTCCATCCCGGTCTTCTTTCTCTACAATCATCACTTCTACCTCATCGCCGACTTTCAAACCGGGTAAATCGCGAAACTCATTCAGAGAAATCAATCCATCACTTTTAAATCCGATATTTAAAACCGCATCGGTGCTGGTAAGACCCACGATCGTACCACTTACCAATTCTCCATCATTAAGTGTGATAAATGTTTTTTCATATACCCTGTCATATTTTTCTTTTTCTTCCTGGCTGTAAGTAGAAATATTACGTTTATCTACCGTCCAGTCAAAATCATCGTGTGCGCTTTGTTCCTGAATAGGTTCAGGCTGGGCCACAACGACCTGAGAGGGTACATCTTCAGTAACTACTGTGGTTTCGGCGGGCTGGGTGGCCGCTTCGGCCAGTTCTACCACGGTAGCAGCAGTTGGGGCTTCTTCAACTTGTTGGGGTTGCGCAACAGTTTCAGTGGGTGTAGCAATGGGCTCGGAGTTTTCGGCCGTAGCCTCAGTTACTTCAGGTGCAGTGGTTGTCGCTGTAGAAACCGGGTCTGCTGCATTTTCGGCAGCACCAGCATTCTCCTGGGCATCAGCGTTTAATTGTTTAAAAATAAAAATCATAACATAAATCCGAAGGGTTTAAATTTCGGGCTGCAAAGATACAATAAAAACCTGAAATAAGCCTTTTCACAAGCGTAAATCTGCTGAAATCGCGTTCATATTGTTAAAAAATTATGCTTTGATGCAATTTTTAGTATATTTGCCGCCCTTTCTTAGCCCGGGTGGTGAAATTGGTAGACACGCTACTTTGAGGTGGTAGTGCTGGTAACACGGCGTGCTGGTTCGAATCCAGTCTCGGGCACTCAAGCTCCGCAAAATGTGGAGCTTTTTTATTTCGGTGCCTGACCCTTGATTTCCTAAATTTCAGCGCCCCCCAGCGCAGGAACTGCGTGCTCCCTTGGGAAAACTCTACCTATAAAAAAAACAAAAAAACAAAGGTCAAGTCGGTTGCTGTTTTTGTTTGGTATTTAGATGGCGGCTATCTTCAAACTATCAACTTTTGGATCTCCTTGAAAAAAAATCAGCCCGTTGATTCTGTAAGATACCCCATTATGGTAGAGAAGCGTTAATTAATTGCAATTAAAAATAGCTTTGAAATAAAAGGAGCAGAAAATACCCTGAAAATTTT
>JBDHYK010000191.1:0-6486 GCA_039811305.1 Niabella sp. | reverse complement strand
CGGTTTGTGTACTACAGATTTCTACCAGAAAGTCTGTCTGTTTTTCTTTGCAAACGGGTGGATTTTCATCAGCAGGCGAATGGAACGGGCGAACCAATCGGTTTCTGAGCAAAGAAAACCAAGAGGTTTTACCACAAATAGCCTATCTTTCGCGCCAATTTTTCGGCAAAAAACAATTATCATATAAAATTAGCACCATGCAACAAGTAAAAAAAGGCGATACAGTAAAGGTTCACTATCACGGAAAACTCAGTTCGGGCGAAACATTTGACAGTTCAGAAGGACGCGATCCCCTGGCGTTTGAAGTAGGTAGTGGTATGGTTATCAAGGGTTTCGATGACGGTGTTACCGGTATGAGTGTTGGAGATAAGAAAACCCTTCAGATTCCGGTGGATCAAGCCTACGGCGCTAAAAACCCCGATATGATCATTCCGATGCCTAAGGACCGATTTCCCCAGGACATGGAAATAGAAGTGGGAATGCCCTTAGTGATGAGCGACCAAAACGGCCAGCAATTTCAGGTAATTGTAACCGAAATTAGCGAGGAGGCCATCACATTAGATGCCAACCATCCCCTGGCAGGGCAGGACTTAACCTTTGATATTGAATTAGTTGCAATAGAAGGAGCCAGCCCGCTGATCATAACTCCTTAGTATCTTTTGCAAATTCCAGGCAGGCAGGTTCGGTCGTCAGAATTCGCCTTAGGGCAGGTTTAAACTTTCCTGATATTTATCACAAATTTTTATGATAAATAATAACCGTGCAAACCATTTTATTTCTGTACCTTTAAAAGGCAATTTAAAAGGGTAATTCAATTGGAACAATTTACAACATATCAAGGAGTACATCATCCTGCTTCTCCTATTACCCTATACAATTTTTTCACTTTTAAATTTTTAAGCCATGGCGATGGAAGAAATTTCACAGTTGATTGAAGACTGCAATGTAAAAAGAGAGTTTTTAACAAATTTTCGTGATAAAATTCACGGCATGCAGCGACAACTTCTCCAATTTGCAGCCAAAAGTTTGCCTAAGGAAGACCTTACCGATCTGGAACGGTTTAACAATCGCTTTCACATTCAGCTAATTAATATTCATGATGTGAGAGATGAGTTAAAGGTACATCAGCAGCATTTAAAGTCAGAAAGCAAAATTAGCGATAGTCTTTCTGCCGAAGCGCTTGGCCAGCACAAAGAATTAACGGATCAATTCCACACCTTAGAGAGCCTGTTGCACGACCTGGATCAGGACTTTAATGAATTTATGGCAAAGCCTGTTGAGATTATCTCCTAATTAAAACAGTTACAGAATCCTTTCTATTGCACCTTCAACATTGATGGTGCAATTTTTTGTAAAACTTAAATTTTATGGACTATCATTTTACAGCAAGCGACAGATTTCTAAAATATGTAACCATTGACACCCAAAGCGATCCGCACGCCACCACACAACCCTCTACCGAAAAGCAAAAAGACTTAAGCCGCCTTTTGGTTGAAGAATTGCTACAAATGGGGATTAGCGACGCCCATTTAGACGAATACGGATACGTTTATGCAACAATACCTGCAACCACACAAAAAGCCGTTCCCGTAATTTGTTTTTGCAGCCATGTAGATACCGCACCCGACTGCACCGGATGGGGTGTAAAACCCCTTGTTCACAAAAATTATAATGGTGGCGATATTCAGCTTCCGGACGATCCGGCACAGGTGATTTCTCCCAAACACCATCCCTATTTACGTGAAAAAATAGGAGAAGACATTATCACGGCTTCAGGCACTACCCTATTGGGTGCCGATGACAAAGCGGGCGTAGCAATCATTATGGACTTAGCCAACTACCTCACCACCCACACTGATGTAAAACATGGCACCATAAAAATATTATTTACCCCAGACGAAGAAATTGGCAGGGGGGTAGATAAAGTAAATTTGCAAAAATTGGGGGCCGATTTTGGTTACACATTAGATGGCGGCCAGCGGGGCAGTTACACCGATGAAACCTTTAGCGCCAATGGAGTTACGATTACATTTCATGGCGTGGCAGCCCATCCGGGCTTTGGTAAAGGTAAGTTGGTTAATGCCTTGAAAGTAGCCGGAACCTTTCTCGACCTGTTGCCCAAGGACAGTTTCAGCCCCGAAACCACCGAAGCACGCGAAGGGTTTGTACACCCGGTTCATTGTGAAGGAAATGCAGAAAAAGCAACCCTCACCTTTATCATCAGAGACTTTGAAACCGACAAACTTAAACTGCACGAAACCCGCTTAGAACAATTTGCCAAACAAGCCGTAGGCAAATACGAGGGTGCTTCTTATCAATTTGAATCTAAGGAACAATATCGCAATATGAAGGAAGTTTTGGTAAACTATCCACAAATAGCAAAACACGTAGAAGAAGCCATGACCCGTGCGGGTGTAACCTATAAAAGAGAAAGCGCACGCGGAGGTACCGACGGCTCCCGATTATCTTTCATGGGGCTACCCTGCCCCGACATCTTTACCGGAGAAATGGCTTTCCACGGTAAGCATGAGTATGTGAGCATTCAGGACATGCAAAAAAGCGTGGAAGTATTGGTACACCTGGTACAGGTTTGGGAGCAGGCATCCTGATTTATCAAAAACGATTGTAAAAAAAAATTCAAAAAAATTTCAAAAAAATTTAAACCCAACTCATTATGGTAGGAGTATATATTATCGCAGGCCTTGTACTGTTGACAATTTTAAGCGGATTATTCACTGTAAACCAGGGGTATATCGCCGTTATTACTATGTTTGGCCGCTATCAACGAATTGCCCGTCCCGGGCTTAGGCTAAAGTTGCCTTATATTGAACAGGTATTTAAAAAAATATCCATTCAAAACCGTTCGGTAGAACTCGAATTTCAGGCCGTAACCATGGATCAGGCCAATGTATATTTTAAAAGCATGTTGCTTTTTGCAGTACAAAACGAACAGGAAGAAACCATTAAAAAAGTAGCTTTTAAATTCATCAGCGATCGCGACCTGATGCAAGCCCTTATTAAAACCATCGAAGGAAACGTGCGCTCCTTTGTGGCCACAAAAAAGCAGGCTGAAGTGTTAGGGCTTCGCCGCGAAATTGTTCACTATGTAAAAGTAGAGATAGACCAGACCTTAGAAGAATGGGGCTACCACCTTCAGGATCTCCAAATCAACGATATTACTTTTGACAAAATGATCCTCGACAGTATGAGTAAGGTAGTGGCCAGTAATAACCTGAAAGCGGCTGCCGAAAACGAAGGCCAGGCATTGCTAATTACTAAAACCAAGTCGGCAGAAGCAGAAGGGAACGCCATAAAAATTGGCGCCGAAGCGGAACGCGAGGCTGCAAAACTCAGAGGTCAGGGTATTGCCTTATTTCGCGAAGAGGTAGCAAAAGGCATGAGTAGCGCTGCCGAAGAGTTGCGTCAGGCGAATCTGGATACCAATTTTATTCTCTTTAGTATGTGGACGGAAGCCATTAAAAACTTTGCAGAATACGGCAAAGGGAACGTGATATTTTTAGATGGCAGTTCAGAAGGCATGGATAAGAGCATGCGCCAGTTTCAGGCATTGATGCTGCGACCGGCCGGCACATCCGATTTGCCTGAAACAGCAAAATAAAGAAACCAGAAATAACCAGGATACCGAATTTATTGCCCTCTCAGGGATGTGGTCCTGGTTATTTTTTGCATCTCCTAATGCAGCACTACTTTTTTGCTGGTGTACCATTCTTGCAAAAACTTCACAGAACACTAAGGCGCCGTAGCTTTTTGCAGAAACCCAATTAGGTACAGGGGAAATCAGTACCCTGCTTCCCTTTTATTTTCCATCCGGGCTCTATCGCCTGAGGAGCACCCGACTTGCTCTTTCGCGCTTGAATTTGTACCTTTGCAACTAATTTTTTATCCATGATTTTACCAATTGTTGCATACGGCATGCCGGTACTAAGAAAAATAGCGGAAGAACTTGACGCAGACTACCCCGGTTTGCAGGAATTGATTTCTAATATGTGGGAAACCATGTACAAAAGCAATGGCGTAGGATTGGCAGCTCCACAGATTAACCGGTCTATTCGTTTGTTTTTGGTGGACAGCAAACAAATTATTGAAAATTTAGATGAGGATGAAAAAGATTTGTATCCCGGCGACGAAGGTATTCGACAGGTTTTTATTAATGCACATGTAGATGCTGTGGAAGGAGATCCCTGGGAGTATAACGAAGGGTGCCTGAGCATTCCGAAAATCAGAGAAGACATCAAACGGGAACCCAATGTAACCATTACCTATGATGATGAGAATTTTGTGCAACACACCCGCAGCTACACCGGCATTACTGCCCGCATCATTCTTCATGAATACGATCACATTGAGGGGAGACTTTTTATTGACCATCTGCCCCTGCTGAAACGTAAACTCTTAAAAAGCAAACTTAACGATATTTCAAAAGGAAAGATCCGTGTGGACTACCGTATGAGTTTTCCGGGTTAGCACAGCCTCCTTTAGTTGCAGATGCCATCGGTGGTGCAGGTGGGGCCATCTGTGTTTTCTAATTGAATGAGAGGATGCTCCTGGCGCCAAACTGAAAAGGATTTCTCGAGAGTTTTTACAAAAGTTTCTACCGGTTGCGCGCCGGAAATAGCATACCGGCGGTTGAACACAAAGAAAGGCACTCCCCCAACTCCAATGTTGCGGGCCTCTAAAATATCCTGATTCACAAGATATCCGTACTCATCATTAGTAAGTGATTCATTCACTTGTTCTTCTGTAAGACCCAACTGTATGCCGATCTTCGTCAGCACCTCCTTGTTATTTACATCCAAGCCCTCTACAAAATGTGCGTTGAAAAATTTTTCTTCAGCCTCATCGCCCCATCCCTGTTTTTTAGCCATTTGAATTACTCGGTGGGCATTGTATGTGTTGGCAGCAAGGGCCTTATCAAAATTGAGGTGTAGCCCTGCTTTTGAAGCCATTTCTGTTACGCCCGCAGTCATTTGCTTCACCTGATCCATACTCATCCCTTTGGAAGCCGACAGGTATTCGTATGTATTCTGCGTTCCTTTCAGGTCGGTGGGAACCGTGGGATCTAATTGAAAACTTTTCCATTCCAACTCTACGTTCGCTGCATCTGAGAACTGTTCCAATGCTTTTTCGTAGTGTCGTTTTCCGATATAACAAAATGGGCACATCACATCGCTCCATACTTCTATTTTCATTTTTTCTGAATTGTTCATAAACCACAATTTATCAAAACATAACAACCCCAATGCAGAAATGTTAAAAAAAAACAGAACCCACTACGTTAAAAATGGATTTCAAAAAATAATGTGGTAGCTAAAGCAACCCTTCTTCGGCAAAACTGTAGAAGCCGGTTTCGCTAACAATGATATGATCCCGCACGCTGATGTCTAACAAGCGGGCGCCTTCTTTTAATTTTTGAGTTAGTAGCTCATCGGCCCTGCTGGGCTGTAGGTTACCCGAGGGGTGATTATGGCTTAAAATGATATTGACCGCATTTTTTTCAATTGCTTTTTTCAAAATAATCCGGGGATCAACAACCGTTCCCGTCATGCCTCCTTCGCTAACAATTTCAAAATCAATAATTTTCATGGCATTGTTTAGAAAGATGACAGCAAATACTTCTCGGCGGAGGTCTTGCAAACGGCTCTTCAAAAACTCGGCAAGGTCCTTTGAGCCTTTGATCATTTCGCGCTGAAGCAGATCGCCGGCATGACGCCTTCTACCCAGTTCCAGAGCGGCTGTAATGGTTACGGCCTTGGCTTTGCCAATACCTTTTACAGTGGTGAGTTCTTTTAAGGATAATTTTCCCAATTCGTTCAGGTTGTCTTGCCCCAATTTCAGAACCTCTCGAGCCAGATCTAAGGCCGATTTTGTAGGGGTTCCATTTTGTATTAAAATAGCTAACAGTTCTGAGTTGCTCAGTTTGTCGGGCCCTAATGCCTCCAATTTTTCGCGTGGCCGATCATCCTTTGCCCATTGCTTGATTGTAGTTTTTTCAATCATGGTTACAAGATACTATTTTATACAATATTTCTTCAGACTATATGTAAGAATTCTTGTGAACCTGGAAACTCTCTTTCAAATTTTTAAACCCATCTCGGAACGGTTTTTTACAAACGAGCCCTCCCGTTTTACAATTTGCTTGCAAACTTATGGGCTGCAACAGTTGTTCTCCCGAAAGTTTAAATACTTGTCATCCCGAATGAAACGAAGTGGAATGAGAGGGCGTCATCCCGAACGAAGTGAGGGATCTTATTCTTTTTCGGGAGGCCTCTCCCTTCGGTCGAGGTGACGGCACGCGATTGTTTGGATTGGGTCATCCCGGACGAAACGAAGTGGAATGAGAGGACGTCATCCCGAACGAAGAGAGGGATCTTCTTGTTTTAGGGAGATTTCTCTCTTCGCAGGGTAAATGGCTCCAGCGACAGGGGGATTCTGGCGCAAGCCCTTATTCAAAGATGATTTGCCAAG
>JBDHYK010000190.1:0-6494 GCA_039811305.1 Niabella sp. | reverse complement strand
AAAAACGTTTGATAATTTATTTAAGCATGGTTCATTTCCCTCTCTCTCCGCACTTAGCACTGATAATCAATACATTATATAATTAGGTTGCAAAAATGGTTGTAATTATCCTTTTTTTGCAGCCTTTTTGTTTATATCCATCAACAAAAAAAACTACCAACAAGGTCGGGTACTCTATATTAAAATTTATTTACTTGCGTTCCGTTTCGGATTACCAGTATTTTTAGCCTTTTCTTTTCGTGCTTACCGCCAGCATAGCCATTAATCCCCAAGTGTTTTGAACGGGTTATGCTGAATTTCTTCCGGCATTGATAATACCAAAGGAACACCGCATCACCAGTTTTCCATAGGTTTCCTTTAAATCGGCGGTTTCTTCATTTTTCAGATCCTCCTCCCTTATTCTGTTTAGAGCGTATTGCTGAATGGTTACCAATGGTAATACAATTTTCTCACGCATGCTAATAGACAGCTTTTCTACAGGATAATCATACATTAAAAAAGGTTTTCCAGACAACTTTAACAGGTATTGTTCAGTAAGAAAAAATTCATCCCGAATCATCTGCCACACGTCGCCAAATTGTGCATCGGCTGAAAGGTATTGGGTTAATGGCAAATAGGTTTTTGACATTGCCATTTCACAATTGTCTAACAGGGTTTTTAGAAATAAAGAGTTTTGGTAAAGTTTTTGCAAATCCTGAAACTTACCAATATACTCCATCTTTTTTAGCGCACTGCCTACGCCAAAAAAACCAGGTACATTTTGTTTCAACTGGCTCCAGGAACCTGCAAAAGGAATCGCCCGAACTTCGGTAAGATTTGTTTTTGTGCCGTCGTTGGTTCTTTTGGTGGGGCGGCTGGCAATATTCGTTTCACTGTAAAACCGCAGGGGGCTAACATCGTACAAATAGTTGGTCAGTTGCGGATGATCGCGGAGCGATTTATAGGCATCAAATCCGTAAGAAGAAAACTCCTGCATCAGTTCTTCATCCTTGCTTCGGAAAGGGGGGTGCCTTTCACTAAACAATTGATTGGTGACGCCTGCGTTTAACAATTGTTCTAAATTA
This sequence comes from Niabella sp., assembly GCA_039811305.1. Lineage (GTDB taxonomy): Bacteria > Bacteroidota > Bacteroidia > Chitinophagales > Chitinophagaceae > Niabella. The sequence continues at coordinate 5,430 of JBDHYK010000190.1, read as the reverse complement.
AATCTTGCAGAATCAATCACTCCAAAATTAGCACTTACCGTTTGCCCCTGAATGGTTAATTGAAACTCTCGATTAGAAATATTATTGCCCATAGAGGCATAAAATTTATGGGTTTTGCCCCCGCCTCTGGCCGGAGGGCCTCCCCTGCCATCGAAAAAGATGGCGTCAAACCCATAATGTCGGGTAACCTTTGTAAGTTCTTCTTTGGCACGGTAGATGCTCCAGTTAGCCATTAGGTAGCCACCGTCTTTGGTTCCATCGCTAAAACCCAGCATGATGGTTTGTGCGCCGCCCCTTCGTTTCAAATGATCCCTGTAGGCCGGAATACAATACAACTCCTGCATTACCCCCGATGCATTGCGCAGATCGTCAATCGTTTCAAAAAGTGGAATAATATCTACGGAAATGGCTTCTTCCGGTATTGCATCTAATTTATAAAGAGCAAATACTTCTATCACGTTCAATGCACTGGTGCAATGGCTGATAATATAGCGGTCAGAACCTTCGCAACCATTTACTTTTTGTATCTCAAGCATCGTGCGCGCAGCTTCCAGGGGATCTGTTAATACCCCCTCGGCTTCAAGTGCCAGGGGTTCTTGAAGATGGATGGCCAACAAGGCATTTATTTTTTCCTTTTCGCCAAGTTGTTCATAATTTGCAGGCAAAATATCGGGTCTTGTAGTAGCTATTAAAGCAAATAATTTTGCGTGTATGGGGCTGTCCTGTCGCACATCCAGAGATGCAAAATGAAGACCAAAAATATCTAATTTATTAATCAGGCTGTCCACCATGGATACAAAAAGGCCATTGTGGTTGGTTTCTACTCTTTGCTTTACTGTGAACAGGGTATCTTTCATCGTCTGAACAGTTAACGCAGGTTGTTCGCAGGGAACAAATACATCGTTATATAACTGATTTTCAAGTTCTTGCAGCAAGTCTTCCACTCCCTCAAATGTGAGGCGGTGCTTAAGTTTTCTTACATCCTGATAATAACATTTTAATATGGCAGTTCGTAATGCGTCGGCCACCTGCCGGGTAGTATTGCTGGTTACAAAGGGGTTCCCGTCTCTGTCGCCACCGGGCCAGAAACCCATTTTCAAGATGGCAGTTTTTTTTGGGAAGGCGTTTGGAAACTGATTTTTAAAGCTATTGAGAATATCACCCGCTGCCTGGTAAAAAACGTTTTCGAGATACCAGATCAGGCTGATGGCCTCATCGTAGGGTGTGGGTTTTTTCTTTTTTAGAAAAGCTGTTTTCCCCAATTGCTGCAAAAGCTCATTTACTTCTATGGCATCATTTTTTGACAACGCTTCGCTAAGGTCGTGTATAATACCCAATACCGAACCGGGGTAAAACTGTGTAGGATGTGCCGTTAATACCAGGCGGATACAGAAGGTTTTTAAAACCTCGGCCAATGCGTTTTCTTTATTGTTTTGTGCTACTTCAGATAGTAGATGTTTCAATGTGCCGGCTCCGTTTATATCGTGCGTACTTTTAAAAGAAGCATCTTCCAAAGCATCGAACAAAACCACCTGACGTTCCGAATATTGAATAAAGCGAAAGAGCAAATCTAACTTCTCCTTTTTGGTTTCGTAGGGTGCATGGGTAGCAAAAAAATTCTCCACAATTTCATTGGGGCTTAACTGCTTGCCATAGCCCTCTTCACAGTTTTTGGAAAACAAGGAGAGCAGGATGCCTGTTTTTTCTATTTTATGAAAAGGTAGTGAGGTGAAAAGACTACTGTACAACTGAAATCGGGTACCTACCTCATTTTTAAAATGGTGTAAACTATTGCTTGCACTAATATCCATACGTTATCAGACCAATTTTGTTTTGTTAATTATTATTTATGGCGAGCAATACAGAACGAGTAAAGATAACCAGAAAAAAGCGAATAAAAAACTTTAATTGCAGGGTTCGCTCCTGGCAAATTCTTTGTTTCTATACCTGACTATCTGGGAATTCGGGTACTGAACTTTCCGCATCGAAATCGGTTTTCTGAAAACCTCTGTAGTGGCGAACAATGCCTAAATTGATTTTTTTATCGCAAATACCCAAGTAGTTTCAACATGCTTTGAGCACTTTGCTCTTTGGCATAGGTCCACTCTTCTAACTTACCATTTTTATCATACTCCAACACAACGTGTTTGGGAGAGGGCACCAGACAATGTTTGATACCACCATATCCGCTTATCTGATCCTGGTAGGCTCCGGTATTAAAAAAGCCAACGTACAGCGGTTCTGCGTCTTTAGGATCTTTTTCGGTTGATTCTTCGGCATCTACCGGCCGAATACCGGTAACACCAATGCCGTTGTCGTTTTTTATTTTGGGTAGAAACACCTCATTGATGTGCTCTTCGGAATCGTAATAGTCGTGGCCGTCACAGGTAATACCACCGAGCACAACCCGCTGGTATTCGTTTTCCCACTTATTGATTGGCAGCATTAAAAATTTCTCACCAATACCCCAGGTATCGGGCAATGTGGTAATAAATGAAGAATCAATCATATACCAGGTTTCCCGGTCGTTTTGCACCTTTTCTCCAATAACACTGTAAATATTGGCCATACTCTCCCCCACCGTATAGCTCCCAAACTCGGTATAAATATCGGGCATAGGCACTTTGGCTTTTTTGCAGGCAGATTTTATGTTCAGGATAATCTCGTTTATCATAAACTGATAATCGTAGTCAAAAGCAAGGCTATGTTTAATGGGAAACCCACCACCAATATTTAAAGAATCTAATTCCGGACATATTTTTTTCAACTGGCAGTATAAATTGATGCTTTTACGAAGTTCGCTCCAATAATAGATATCATCTTTTATTCCTTTATTGAGGAAAATATGCAACATTTTAAGTTGAAATTTATCTTCATTTCCTTCAATTTCATCTACATAGAATTCTAAAACGTCTCTGGCCCGAATACCCAGCCTGGAGGTGTAAAACGGAAAAGTTGGTTCTTCCTCGGCAGCAATACGGATGCCCAATTTGAAAGGGTTACCGGATCGAATACTGCGTTTATACATATTCAACTCGTCTTTATTATCCAAAACAGGGATCACGTTCTTAAAACCCGAATTGATGAGCTTTGAAATACGCGAGGTATAGTTTTTTTGTTTAAACCCATTGCAAACCACACTGATATCTTTAGTGATCTTTCGGCGTTTATATAGCTGGTTGATTATATCAATATCGTAAGCGTAGGAGGTTTCAAGATGAATATTATGCTTTAACGCCTCCTCTACAACAAAAGAAAAATGCGAACTTTTGGTGCAATAACAGTAATAGTATTTGCCCTCATATTTATGGCGCTTCATGGCATTGGCAAAATATTGCTTTGCTTTATTGATGTTCATGCCAATTTTGGGCAGATACGTAACTTTCAGCGGGGTACCGTGCTTTTCTATTAGTTTTTTAAAATCAATCCCATTAAAAATCAGGTTACCCTTCTTTACTTCAATGTCTGGTTGTGGAAAATTAAATGTTTGTTCCACCAGTCCTAAATATGAATTATTCATTACATATAAAGCCGGCTATACCGGGTTTCTAATTTGGGGTTAAAAACAGGCTGCTAAATTAGTGTTTTTGCCAATTAAAACCACCCAAAATCTGTTTGTACCCAAAAAACCCTTAACGCGCACCAAATACTTGCGAGAATCTCAAGGTTTTAACAAAAAAATACACTGAATCGGGTAAAGGTAAAAAACTGTCTGACAGATACTTGCTCGAAGCTGATGGTATCACTTTTTTCACAACGGGCAATTGCTTCAAAATCTGTCGTTAATGAAACTTTTTCACACTGTGGGAATTTCGGTACCTAAATTATTCTGAATCAAGAATTCAAAGCCTGGCTGACCGAGTTCGCTTGAAACTAGTTCTAAGGAGTGCTACGAAAGGTCTCTAAGGCTGAAGGTATCATTAAAAAATTACTTTTTACCAATCAAAAGGTATCCTTTGTAGTAGATAAAAGTCTTTTCATCGTTTTCGCCCCGGTCACTGCTAAAATCGGCTATCTCTATCTTGAAAAAACACCCTCCCGCCTCTTTTTTTATTCCCATTTCATCATCAGGTACAATAATGTCAGCTCCCGGGTCTTGTTTATGTTTGCCAACAATTGCCCTGCAAACACTATCAATATTAAAACTCAAAACCTGGTTTCCAACAGTCAAAAGAACCATATTCTCGGTTTTTGTATTGATTTTTAGGTTCTCCCCTTCCAGGGAAATGATTTTTTCCGTCTGCTTTTCTAATTCATGTACCCAGCCATACCCCAGCACGGGTAACACACCTTCCTGTTCTCTTTTAAAAGTTCTATACCCACCGGAAAGATACCCCTCTTTTAGCTCACTTATTTTCAAAAGACTAAATGCGGTATCTTTCAATTGCTCACGAGCCTGATAATAGTTGTTATTGGTTACTTTTTCGATGATGGAAGATTGTATCACCGAAGTTTTTTGCTGAATGAGGGGTTGCAGCGCTACCAAACCATGATTGCTTGTAAGATAGCGAATAATGGAAGATGTTTCGGCTGCCTGATCTTTGTGGCCTTTTTTTAATACGCGTTGCAGCCGGTTCACCTGCGACCATTTTGAAACAGAGGCCGCACCCTGTGGGCCTATGGCGCTTAGGATGCAAAGCAGAGACAGAGAAAGGGGAATGATTTTTATCGTTTGTTTTTTGCTCAGTAAAAAATAGAATGTAATTCCCGTGAGCCAAATGGCCAACACAATAAGGATGTAGCGCTCTTCGGTAATGCCGTAGTCCGAAACCCGCTTATAAATAGCAAGTGCCAGCAATACCAATAAGGGCAACATCATCAGGTAAAAAAACTTCGAAAACCATCCAATCCATTTGTTCTCTTCCAGATTCTTTATGGGATAAACCAATAACAAAGACAAAATGCCAAATACAGCATACGCCAATATTAGCACCGACACATATCCCTTGGGCAGCTCCCAGGCCAAAATAATCTTTATCTCATACAAAAAAAGGATGATAAGATAAACCGTCATTAAAGGGATGAGCACAAATTGAGTGAATATTTTCAACCCTTTTGGGTAGCCCTTTTCATGGCTTTGTTTGCCTACATCGGGTACGCCTGCCAGAAAAAATAGCGTATTAAACCCAATACCTGCAAATGCTGCTATTTTTAAGTAGGTGGAAGATTTGATAGTAATATCAAATAAAATACCGATAGCGCCTAATGCAGCAAACAAACCCAACATAATAACCAATGAATACAATGCAGCGGTAAGAAATCGCAGGAACAGGGTTTTGTTAAAATGCCAAAACTCCAGAACATCGTTGGCTCTCGCAAATGCAGCATAGGACACTGCCAGATGAAAACAGAGCACAAAAAAGCCAAGCAGCAGGATGTCTTTTTCCCATAAAAACGGTTTCAGCCAAATCACAATAAGCGAGCTGACCA
>JBDHYK010000189.1:0-6587 GCA_039811305.1 Niabella sp. | reverse complement strand
TGGGAGCTATTGGAAGTAGCTCGCTTTTCTTTTTCAAAGGAGATACGCTGGCTATCGGAGTGATCGGTTTTATGCTGGCAGCCATGGGCTACGCAGGCAGCTTAGTATTCTACAATGCCTATCTACCCGAAATTGCGGCGCCAGAAGATCAGGACAGGCTCAGTGCGCGCGGATATTCGTTTGGGTATATCGGCAGTGTCATCATGCAGCTGGTAGGGTTTGCGTTGGTAGTGTTTTTACCTGATCAGGGACTAGCCACCCGCATCACTTTTTTGTTGGTAGGCTTGTGGTGGTTTGGGTTCGCCCAAATTACTTTTTCAAGATTGCCTGATTCCCGGCCGAAACTCAATAACGGTGGACACATATTGAAAGACGGGTTTCTTGAAATGAAAAAAGTATATGGTATGGTTACCCACATGCCGGTTTTGAAACGGTTTTTACGAGGATTCTTTTTTTACAGCATGGGAGTACAAACCGTAATGCTGGCAGCTACTATTTTTGGCAGCAAACTCTTAAAACTCCCGGATACCAAACTCATTATTACGGTGGTCATGATTCAGTTGGTAGCAATTTTAGGCGCCTGGAGCATGTCGAGACTTTCTGCTTATTTTGGAAATTTACGCGTATTATTAGGTGTAATACTTTTTTGGATTTTTATCTGTGTGCTGGCATTTTATACAGCAGGTGTGGCGCAAAGCGGACAGAATGCAGAGAATTATTTCTATGCCATTGCTGTTTTGGTAGGTTTGGTGATGGGGGGCATTCAATCTCTAAGCCGCTCCACCTATTCCAAATTAATGCCTCAAACTCAAGACACAGCCTCTTTTTTTAGTTATTACGACTTTACAGAAAAAATTGCTATTGTGATTGGGATGTTTACCTTTGGATTTGTGGAAGAGCTTACCGGCAACATGAAGAATTCGGTATTGTCGTTAATTACTTTTTTTGCAATTGGTTTCTTCTGGTTGTTTTTGGCCTTGAAAAAACAACAAAAAAATTCTTTTCAAAATGCGTCCTGATTTGTTATGAAGCTGTACTCTGTAAACTGCGGATATTTTAAATTAGATGGTGGAGCCATGTTTGGCGTAGTCCCCAAAAGTATTTGGAACCGGCTCAATCCGGCAGATGATAATAATATGTGTAGTTGGGCTTTGCGAAGCCTTTTGATTGAAGATAACGACCGTTTGATTTTGGTAGATACCGGCATGGGCAATAAACAAAGTGAAAAGTTTTTTGGCTATTACTATTTACACGGAAACGACACCTTAGACAAAAGCCTTGCGGCAACTGGCTTTGTCCGTAATGATATTACCGATGTGTTTCTAACCCACCTGCATTTTGACCACTGCGGAGGGGCTATAGAGCAGGTCGGAAACCAATTGGTTCCAGCCTTTAAAAACGCACGGTACTGGAGCAATAGCGACCACTGGACCTGGGCTACCGAACCCAATGCCCGTGAAAAAGCCTCATTTTTATCAGAAAATATTTTGCCCATCAAAGAAAGTGGGCAGTTACAGTTTATAGATCAACGTACTGTTAGTACCAACCGGTTAGAGGAAGCCATTTTTTCGAACAAAATAAAAATTCGTTATGTGTATGGCCATACCGATGCCATGATGTTACCTCAAATTTCATACAAAGGCCGTACGATTGTGTATATGGCTGATTTGTTGCCCTCCGCCGCTCATATACCACTGCCCTATGTAATGGGATACGATACCCGACCCCTGCTTACGATGCAGGAAAAAGAAGCTTTTTTAAACGAAGCTCTGGAGCAGCAGTACATCCTTTTCTTTGAGCACGATGCAACACAGGAATGTTGTACTTTACAACAAACCGAGAAAGGCATTCGCCCGAATGAATTTTTTAAACTGAAGGAGATTTAATACTTTTTAATTAGGGCAGTAGTGGGGTTTTTCAGCCCCGAAACGCCAACCATATCCACACGTACTTTTCCAACAATGATGGGGCTTTCCAGTCGAACGGGCATTCGGTTGGCATCATCGGTAACCCATACGAACATGTTCTCGTCGCCTTTAAAAATATTTCCCTTTATGGTGGAAGGCCTGAACTTGATGGTTTTAAATTTTCCGTATTTTGTAGAAATAGTTTCCTTTCCTAAATAGCGTATTTGCATAGGAAATACTTCGTTATCTAAAAAAATACTGATGGGGACTCTGTCGTTGACCCGTAATTTGTTATAATCAATGTTTCTGGCGTAAAAAACAGCGCTGATCACATCATGCACACAAGCGGGTACTTTAAAAACACCTTCGTTTGTAACAGCAGTATTGGCCGATTTATTAAAACTCACATTTTGGTATTTTTTGTAGCCGCCTTCATTCACGTGTCTTACAAATTTCAGGGGCTGCATCGTTTCAGCATCCATATAAGTTTCGTAAATATCTCTGGCCTTGTACGCCCATTCGTAAGAGGGAAGCGTACGCCCTTCGCCTACAATATGATATACCTCCCGGCCGTTTAGTTTTTCCTGAGTGGTAGTAAAAGAGGCAGAGCCAGCCGGAACGTTGATCATATTACCTACGGAATAAAAGACGGTTAAATTCATCTTTTCGCCAGCCTGGAAAGCCGTATTGGCAATGGCACAACTTGCAGCCTGTTCAGAACCCGTGGTTGTGGGCATCCAAGCCACATGGCCACGCACATCAATGAGCAAAAGAATTAACAACGGAACTAAGGAAAGTTTAAGTGATTTCATTTTGATTTTTAATAATTCTTTTGATACCAAGGATTAGCAAACTGCCAATAACTGCTGGTATCACTAAATTGATTAACCAGATACTGAGCAGCGACAAACTTACAGCTAAATTGTTACTACTGAACAATCCCAGAAGCTTTAAGCTGATCTCGTTTTTTAAACCCAAATCGGTGAAAACAGCAATTGTTGGTACAAATACCATGATCAAAAACATTACGCTCACCGTCATCAGGGTCTCACCAAAGCTTACTGCTACTCCAAAAAATTTAAAGAGCAGATAATACTGCAAGATAAAAATAAAAAACCTGCTTATTGATAATGATAACAATCTTAACAATAAAGTTGCATTAAACTGCTCCAAAGCCTCCACAACCCAATAAAAGCGGTTAAATATAGAAAATTTATGGATAATTTTTACCAACCAGGCCAATCGGAAATAAAATAACAGAAACAGAAGTGTGAAAAAAATGGAAACATAGAGCACTACTTTAATCCACACAGCTGGCATGATCTGCGATGCCACCAGCGCATCGCTCAAAAAAAACAGAGCAATCACACCCACAAAAAGCGTGGTAATTAATTGACTCATACTACAAACGATGGTTAAAGAAATCGCTTTGATCCGGTTTCCTTCCTTGATATATAAAACACGTCCCAAATATTCACCTACCCGATTGGGTGTGGTTATGGAAACCGAAACCCCCGATAGTACGGCTTTAAAAGCCCTGATAAAACTGATTTTCTGAATCACATTAATAGCCAACATCCATTTGTAGGCTTCAATACCCCAATGAACCAGCATCAGCAGCACCACCAATAAAAAATAATTGAGCTTTGGGCTGGTTAATGCCTGTTTAATGTTTTGCCAGGAACCGGCTAATTCCGGCTGAGCCGCTATTTGATGGTAAATAGACCAACTCAGCCAGATGAATAAAACCGGGCCTAAAAAGTAATTGACAAATAATTTAATATTTTTGTGGATACGCATGAATGTTTCAGGCTACAACTGTCTTGAAATTTTCCGGGCGGATGCGGTTGTTCCTGCCAAACCGGACGGGGAGGCCCGATTGGCAGTTTTTTGGGGGTTTTAGGTTCATCATAATACTAAGAATAAAAATTAAAATACTTGCAAAGATCAGGTAAAATTATATTAGGAATTGATCCCGGTACATTAATTATGGGTTATAGTGTAATAGAAACGGCGGCTAATAGGATAAAACTACACGAAATGAGGTCGTTAAAGTTACATGCCCGTATAGAAACCTATGAACGCCTGCACCTGATTTTCCAGAAAGTTACCCAAATTATTCAGGAGTACCAACCTCACGAGTTTGCCATAGAAGCTCCATTTTTTGGTAAAAATGTTCAAAGCATGCTAAAATTAGGCCGAGCGCAGGGTGTAGCTATTGCAGCCGCAATGCAGGTTCATTTGCCCATTACAGAATATTCGCCTCGAAAGGTGAAGCAGGCGATCACCGGAAATGGTAATGCCGCAAAAGAACAGGTTTGGAAAATGTTGCAACAAATTTTATCGTTAAAAGAAATGCCCGATTATTACGATGCCACCGATGCGCTGGCAGTGGCAATGTGTCATCATTACCAGTTATCGGCTCCGTTACAAAAAAACGCCAACTTAAAGGGCTGGGCGGAATACTTGAAAAAAAATCCCGAAAAAATCATCGGAAAATAGAGGATCCGAACAAAATTGAAATAACCCAAAACTTACAGGATCTGCAAATTTTGGGTTAAATATCTGTTTTGTAATCCATTTCACTGCAATAAAAACAGCACGCTTTTTATTACAGCAATCATGCCATTTACTGGTATAGTTTAGTACAAACCTTCAATACTCAGGTACCGGTCGCCCGTATCAAAATTCACAGTCAGTACTCTGGAGCCTACCGGCAGTTCGGGTAATTTTTTTGCTACGGCAGCCAAGGCAGCGCCCGTGCTGATGCCTACAAAAATACCTTCTTCTTTTGCTATCCGTCGGGCGTAGTCAAAAGACTCCTCTTTTCCTACGGTAATGGCACCATCTAAGGCAGCAACGTTCAAAATACCAGGGATAAAGCCGGCGCCCAAACCTTGTAATGCGTGAGGACCGGGAGCACCGCCGCTAATAACAGCAGAACTATCGGGCTCTACGGCAAAAACCTTAAGCTGAGGCCATTTTTCTTTAAGTAGTTCGGCAATTGCCGTAATATGGCCACCTGTGCCCACGCCGGTAATTATATAATCAATCCCTTCGGGAAAATCGTTCAGAATTTCCTGTGCGGTAGTTTTCCGGTGAATTTCTGTATTTGCCTGATTATTAAATTGTTGTGGAATCCAGGAGTTTGGGGTTGCAGCGGCTATTTCACCTGCTTTTTCAATCGCTCCTTTCATCCCTTTCTCCCGCGGGGTGAGCACAAACTCTGCGCCATACACGCTCATTAGCTTTCTTCTTTCCACACTCATGCTTTCTGGCATTACCAAAATGAGTCTGTACCCTTTTACGGCGGCTGCCAGTGATAGTGCAATACCGGTGTTACCACTTGTGGGTTCAATTATTACTGAGTCTTTGTTTAAAAGACCTTTTTTTTCAGCATCTTCAATCATGGCTACTCCAATGCGGTCTTTGATGCTTCCGGCAGGATTGGCTTTCTCTAATTTAATCCATACTTCGTATTTGTCGTCGAATAACCGGTTGATTTTTACATGAGGTGTATTACCGATGGTTTCTAAAATGTTGTTTGCTTTCATTTTGTTTTGATTTTTGCCGGCTACTACCGGCAGTGTTTATGTTTATTTTATTTAAAACGATTGAGTTGTATTTTTAAGTTTGGTAAACGGGATCTATATTACAAAATTCAGTGCCATATCATTGTCGGGTATATTATTTTTTACGGTTACTTCACTTTTATGATATACTACCGAGTTGGGTGGTACGCTGGCCGTAAGCCATACGTTACCGCCAATGATGCTATCGCGCCCCACAACCGTATCCCCTCCCAAAATGGTTGCATTGGCATAAATGATCACATTATCTTCGATGGTTGGGTGCCGTTTTACTTCAGAAAGCCCTTTTTCTACAGAAAGTGCACCTAAAGTAACGCCTTGATATATTTTTACATAATTACCGATAACTGTTGTTTCGCCAATTACAATGCCGGTTCCATGATCAATAAAAAATGGATGGCCGATTTGTGCACCGGGATGAATGTCAATACCCGTTTTATTATGGGCATATTCCGAAAAGAAACGAGGTAGTATGGGCACAGAATGTTTGTATAAAATGTGTGAAAACCTGTGCACCATTGTGGCATAAAAACCCGGATACGTCATCAATACTTCTTCTAAAGACTCCGATGCGGGGTCGAACTGGAGTATCAAATGGGCATCTTCTGTTAGTTTTTTATAAATCTCCGGCATTTTGGTAAAGAACCCAGACGCAAGTTTTTCGGCCAACTCAGTATTTGCCAGCACGTCCATTAAAAGCCCTGTAAACTGATCCTGAAGCGTTTCGAAGGCTTTCAGGACAGTTTGCTCATCTTTTTTATGAATCCCGTCGGGCAGGAACAAAAACTCAAAAAGCCCGTCAATAAAGGCTTCCGATGTTTTTTTATGAGGAAGCCCCTGAAAGCTTTTTGTGTTGTGTTGATAGAGCTCTTTTACAAAGTTTTCGGACATTTCTTACGTAACTTAACGGGCGAATATAATAATTTCAGTTTAGTTTTACAAAGTTGCCAGGGGATGCGCCTTTAGATTTTTTTGAAAATGATGAGGTTTTTTTGGGCTTTGTTCTTTTTTGTTAACAATAAAAGGCTTATTTTGAACCAGTTAAAAAAGCACTGCCCCCGTGCAAAATAATCAGGCATCCGATAAAAAA
>JBDHYK010000188.1:0-6594 GCA_039811305.1 Niabella sp. | reverse complement strand
TCAGTGGCCGACTTCGTGAGTTTAATTACAGGAAAAATAATATGGCCGGAGACTATGTTTTTGACGTGGACACAGCAGATGATCGCGGGAACCGCATTTTTTGCCGCTTAACCAAAGAGGCTGAGAAGTGGCTGCTCACATCCAAGCAAGCTCTTCCGGGCTGGATCACTGACAATCAGGAGCAATTAGTCTCCGAATTAGAACAAGGAATTTTAGCCGAATAGGGCAGTTTCACAGATATTTGCATTTTAACACGAAAATATCTGTATGAAAAAGCTCTATTTACTGTCATTTATCTTCTTTTTTGCCGCCTGTTACCATAAAACGGTTCCACAGCAGAGGTCTCAAACTTCGCTGATAGCCGATGGGAAGTTATGGTCCTCGGCCTTTATGCAAGTTTCTGCAGAGTACAACGCATTATGCCACCAGGCTTACAATATCGCAAAGCAACGGGTAGATGAAACCCTCAACACCGCTTATAATCAACCTCTTGCAATTGTAACAGACATTGATGAAACCTTTCTGAACAACAGTTACTATGCTGTGCAACGAGCTTTACAAAACAAAGATTATGATACCCGATCCTGGTATGAATGGACGGGAAAAAGCGATGCTACGCCCCTACCGGGCAGCCTCAATTTTTTCAACTATGCTGCGCAAAAGGGTATCACCATTTTTTACCTTACCAACCGGGATGAAGTAGAGCGTGAGGGCACATTAAACAATCTAAAAAAATTTTCTTACCCCTTTGCCGATAATGAGCACCTTATCATGCGCACTACTACCAGCTCTAAAGAAACCCGAAGAGCAGCGATTGCAGACCACTATACAATTTTCCTGCTGATTGGCGACAACCTGGCCGATTTCAGCACGTTATGGGATAAAAAAAATATTGCGGAACGAGCAAAAAATGTCGAAAATAGCCGGGAAGAATTCGGTAAAAAATTTATAATTCTTCCCAATCCCAATTATGGAGGTTGGGAAGATGCCATTTACGGGAATTCTCACTCCCTCACTCCTGCACAAAAAGACTCAGCAATTAAGTCGGTTTTAAAACCATTCTGACAGTTTAAAGGTTATAAAAACAGTGTTGGTGCAAATGTCATTTAGTTTTTGTAAAAAAAACGACAAAAATCGTACTTTTAGCCCAACATTCAGTCTCGGAGTTATCTTTATAGGCTGCGAACCGTTTATGACAATGAAAATCGTGGCATGATTCATGAAAACAGTAGAACAAAAACCTAAATATTCCCTAAACGAAGACCAGGAAAAAAAGCTCATTATCAGGGAGTATCGGTCTTTACTGCGTTGCCTGAAAGATAAAATTAAGCCCGGCGACAAGCAGGTACTTCGTCATGCCTTTGAAATGGCTGCTGAAGCCCACAAAACAATGCGGCGCAAAAGTGGCGAGCCCTACATTTTACACCCTATTGCCGTAGCCAAAATTTGTGCCGACGAAATTGGCCTTGGAGTGCGTTCTGCTATTGCAGCACTTTTGCACGATACGGTAGAAGACACCGACATTAATCTGCCCGATATTGAAAGAGAATTTGGTGCCGAGATTGCCAAACTGGTGGATGGGTTAACCAAAATTTCTAACGTAATAGACGTTAACGCTTCAAAGCAGGCAGAAAACTTTCGAAAAATTCTGCTCACCCTTACAGACGATCCCCGTGTGATCTTAATTAAACTGGCCGACCGATTAAATAACATGCGTACCCTGGAAAGCATGAAACGAGAGTCGCAGTTAAAAATTTCGTCAGAAACCGTTTATGTATTTGCCCCACTGGCTCATCGCTTAGGTCTTTATACCATAAAAACCGAATTAGAAGACCTCGCCATGAAATACTTAGAGCCAGATATTTATCGGGACATTGCCCGAAAACTGGCTGAAACCAAAAGAGACCGAACCCGCTACATTAACGAATTCATAAAGCCCATCAGGGAAAAATTAGAAAAAAATCATTTTAAATTCGAAATACAGGGTCGTTCCAAAAACATTCATTCTATTTGGAATAAAATGAAGAAAAAGGGAGTGTCTTTTGAGGAAGTATATGATCTTTTTGCAGTTCGAATTATACTAAATTCTCCTCCCGACAAAGAAAAAGAAGAGTGTTGGAAAGTGTACTCACTTATAACCGACGAATATACCCCCTCTATAGAACGGCTTCGCGACTGGGTTAGCAATCCCAAAGCCAATGGGTATGAAGCACTCCATACAACCGTAATGGGCCCCCGGGGGAAATGGGTGGAAGTACAAATCCGAACACAAAGGATGAACGAAATTGCAGAAAAAGGTTTGGCCGCCCATTGGAAATACAAAGAAGGAGCGCATACCGAAAACCGTTTCGATAACTGGTTTCAGCAAATTCGCGAAGCACTCTACCACCAGGACGCGGACAGCATCAGCTTTTTGCAGGATTTTAAAGCCAGTTTTCTCACAGAAGAAATATACGTTTACACCCCAAGAGGCGATATTAAAATGCTGCCGAAAAACAGCACAGCATTAGATTTTGCCTTTTCCATACACACGGCGGTAGGCGCAAGAACCATTGGCGCCAAAGTGAATCATAAATTGGTACCCATCAGCTACAAATTGAAAAGTGGCGATCAGGTGGAGATTATCACAAGCAATAAACAAACCCCCTCTGAGGATTGGTTGAACTTTGTGGTAACTGCCAAAGCCAAAGCCAAAGTAAAAGAGGCTTTGAAGGAGGAAAAGAAAAAAGTAGCGGATGAGGGACGCTATACCGTACAACGCAAATTAGAGGGCATTGGCGCTTCCATGCAACAGCCCAACCTGGACGAACTGGTGCATTTTTATAAACTGAACTCCAACTTAGATTTATTTTATCAGGTTGCTATAAAAAATATTGATTTAAAAGAACTGAAAGAGTTCAAGGTGGTCGGAGACAAGATAGAAATACCCAAGCCAACCAAACCCCTTCCCGAACCAAAAGTAGAGGGTACTGGAGCAAGTCCATCGTCTTCAAAACAAACCGATGCGGAGCTGATTATTTTTGGTGAAAGTGGTGATCAAATTATGTACACCCTGGCCAATTGCTGCAAGCCCATCCCCGGCGATGATGTTTTTGGGTTCATTACCACAGGGAAAGGGCTCACCATTCACCGAACCAACTGCCCCAATGCAGCCCGGCTACTTTCTAATTTCGGGCATAGAATTGTGAAAACCAAGTGGGCTAAAAACAAAGAAATCTCCTTCCTTACGGGTGTTAAAATCATAGGGTTAGACGATGTGGGGGTTGTTAGCAAAATTACAAACCTGATCTCATCGGACCTAAGAATCAATATGGCGGCACTTACTATTGAAGCCTCCGATGGACTTTTTGAAGGCAATATAAAAGTGTATGTGCATGATAAAGAAGAACTTAACAAGCTGGTGGATGCCCTCAAAGCACTTCAGGGTATAGAGTCTGTAGAACGGTTTGATACAGAAGACATTCCAAATTGATGTCCTTATTTTCAATTCCTATAGTTTTCCGGCGCCCATAGGGCTTCTTTCAATACGCACCAAATATTTATTTGGATGATTGTGATTAATTTTTATTGGTTTGCAATTCTTGTAAGACTATTTTTGTCTTTCCTTAATTAAACAGTATAAACAAAACAAATGGTTGATGTAATTCTAGGCCTGCAATGGGGCGATGAGGGAAAAGGTAAGATTGTGGATTATTTTGCTCCTAACTACGATGTAGTAGCCCGGTTTCAAGGAGGGCCTAATGCAGGTCATACTCTCTATAAAGATGGAAAAAAAATTGTGCTTCATCAAATTCCTTCTGGTATCTTTCACGAAGAAATCGAGAATTTGATTGGCAATGGCGTTGTGTTGGACCCCATAACCTTGCAAAGAGAATGCGCCAATGTGGCCGAATTTGGAATCAACCTAAAAAAGAACCTTTTTGTTTCTGAAAGAACTCATATAATTGTTCCTACACACCGGGCCTTAGACAAAGCCTCTGAACTGGCAAAAGGAAAAGAAAAAATTGGTTCTACACTCAAAGGGATCGGCCCGGCTTATATGGACAAAACCGGAAGAAATGCTCTACGGGTGGGTGATATCCTTAGTGAAAACTTTATGGATCGCTACCAGCTCCTGAAAAAGAAACATCAGGTTTTATTAAATTCTTATTCATTCAACGAAGATATTAGCGCAGACGAAGCTGCATTTTTTGAATCAATTGAATTTTTAAAGACTTTAAACATCGTCAGCGGCGAATATTTTATCAACAATAGAATCAAAGAAGGCAAAAAAATACTTGCCGAAGGCGCACAGGGCAGTATGCTGGACATTGATTTTGGCACGTTCCCCTACGTCACCTCTTCCAATACTATTTCCGCCGGGGTTTGTAGTGGGCTGGGAATTGCACCACAAACCATCAGAGAGATCATTGGCATTACCAAAGCGTATTGCACCCGTGTGGGCAGTGGCCCATTCCCTACAGAATTGGACAACGAAGACGGGCAAATGCTCAGAGACGTGGGTCGCGAATATGGCGCTACCACAGGCAGACCCCGCCGCTGCGGATGGATGGATCTGGTAGCACTCAACTATGCCTGCATGATCAATGGCATTACCAAAATTGTAATGACAAAGGCCGATATTTTAGACGAATTTGAACAACTGCAAATCTGTACGTCTTACATCACACCCGAAGGCAATACAGAACAAATTCCCATGAATTTGGATGCCGAAGTTCACCAACCCCTCTACCAGAACTTTGAGGGATGGCATACTAATACCAGCTCCATTAAAAATTATGATCAACTGCCAGAAAAGATGAAACTTTATATTCACTTTATCAATGAGTATTTGGGAGTACCCGTAAAATATATATCTAATGGCCCCGAACGGGAACAGTTAATTACCGTGTGACAAAAAAAGGTGCATTAAAATTTGGAGATTTCAAAACTTAGCTTAAAATTTACACTTTAATTTATTTATTAGATCATGGCAAAATCCGATAAATCAAAAACAACGAAAACAAATCAAAAACGCGCTGGAAAATCCTCAATTCAGATGTCGGCAAAATCGAAAAAACAACAGGAACCAAATGACGAAGAGGACGAACTGTTTGATGACGGTTCTGAACCTGTAAAAAAGAAAGGAAAACTATCCTCAAAAAAAAATAAAGCAATCGAAAGTGAAGACGAGGACGCACCCGAAATAAAAGACGATTGGGATAAGGTTGAAGAAGAAGAAGATTGGGACAAGGATTTTGAAGAGTTTGATTTACCAAAATCAAAAACCAAGTCTGGGGGCCGAAAAAAATCGTACGACGATGAGGACGACTTCAAGATTGACGATGAGTTTAGCGACCTTTTTACCGATGATTTCGACGATGGAGAGGAGGATGATTTCTAAATCTCTAAAATACTCTTAAAAGTTTTGCAATCTACAAGCTCTGTAATTCAGGATCTCTTATTATGGAGAGGAAAAGTAGTAAACTGGTTAAAACCATTCAATACTTTCTGTTTTTTAGACAGTAGCTCATCCGAGCACAAAGGCAACTCTTATGATTTTATTGCAGGCGTTGGTGTGAAACGGGCTTTTAGCTCTTCAGACAAAAATGCCCTGGCAGATTTTAAGCAATTTTTATCAGAAGAAAAAAAAAACTGGTTATTTGGTCATATCGGATACGAACTCACCACGTCTGACACAATTATCAGACAAGCTAAGGACGACTTCCTGCAATTTCCCGACATAGGCTTTTTTGAACCGGAAATAGTTATTTCTTTAAAAAACAACCAGTTGCAAATCTTCGGCGATCAAAGCGAGGCCCTATTTGAAGAAATTAAGAATACCCCATCCTTCGAAACTACTGCACCGCATCCGCAACTCAGTATTCAAAGCAGAACCCACAGGAACCAATACCTGGATATCATCCGGCAATTGCAACACCATATCCATCGGGGCGATTGTTACGAGATCAATTTTTGTCAGGAGTTTTACGCGCAAAACGCTGTCGTTCATCCATTTGACCTGTACCAGACACTAAATCGCATTTCTCCTACCCCCTTTTCGGCCTTTTATCGTTTGAAAGATAAATGGCTGGTGTGTGCCAGCCCCGAAAGATTTCTTCAAAAATCAGGAAGCAAAATTATAAGCCAGCCCATCAAAGGTACTTTGGCGCGCAAAGGCCATTCTACTGAACATTTACAACAAGAAAGAAGGCAATTGCTGAATAATAGTAAAGAAAAAGCCGAGAACGTAATGGTAGTAGATCTTGTGAGGAACGACCTTTCGAGAATCTGCAAGGAAGGAACCGTACAGGTAGAAGAGCTTTTTGGAATTTACAGCTTTGCACAGGTGCATCAAATGATTTCTACCATTAGTGGCCAGTTAGAAGACGGTATTGGGTTCACAGAAATTATTGATGCGCTGTTCCCAATGGGTTCCATGACGGGTGCCCCAAAAATAAAGGTTATGAATCTGATTGAGAAATACGAAGCCAGTAGGCGTGGTATTTATTCAGGATCAATAGGTTACATTAGCCCAACCGGAGATTTTGACTTCAACGTAGTGATCCGGAGTATCGTGTATAATGCATCAAACCAGTATCTCTCCTGGCATGC